>NZ_JAXCIS010000235.1:0-6631 GCF_034044025.1 Pseudomonas sp. SED1 | reverse complement strand
CCGCTTTTGCAAAGTGACTCGCTGTAAGAGCGAAACCATAGGCGGCCGTTACCTAAATAACGGATATGTACTCACCTCAAACCAGCGCAAACCGTCAGACCCAATGATGAATCGGCCACCCAGCCTTCTCAGCATGCGCCCGCAAAACCGGGTCCGGATTCACCACCTGCGGGTTCTCCACCTTCAGCAACAGCGGCAAATCATTGCGCGAATCCGAGTAGAAGTACGCCCCATCAAGGTGCTCACCTTCCTGCTCCAGCCATTCCATCAGGCGGGTGATCTTGCCTTCGCGGTACGTCAGTACACCGGTGGTCTTGCCGCTGTACACCCCATGAGCAACGTCCAGCTCGATCCCCAGCACTTCATCGATGCCAATACGCGCCGCAATCGGCTTGACCAAGTGCGTCCCCGACGCCGAGATTACCAAAATCCGGTCACCATTCTGGCGGTGCCGGGCGATAGTCCGCGTGGCTTCGCTGTAGATCAGCGGCTCGATAACGTCTTCCACCCACGGCTCAACAAGGTGCTCGATCTCTTCCGGCGTGCGCCCGATCATCGGCTCAAGGCTGAAGTCCATGTAGTCCTCCATGGCCAGCTCGCCGCGGCTGTAGGCCGCCATCAGTTCGTCGTTCTTGCGCATGAACGACTCGCCATCCACCCAGCCCAAGCGGCCCATCTGCTCGCTCCACAGGGTGGCGCAGTCGCCGTGGATCAGGGTGTCGTCCAGATCAAAAATTACCAATGCCATCAGTCACGCTCTCTCAAATAAATCGTGCGTCAGGCTACTTCACACAACGCACTTGGGTCGATGGAAAGTGCCAATCGCTGACCGTCGGGGTGCAAATCGTCGGCCGAACGGTTGAGTACATCGACCACCAGTTCCACCCCACGGGCTTCGATGCGGTAGCGAATCACGTTGCCCAACAGGCTGTGGCTGCGCACCAGCGCGTCCAGTTCGCCGCTGCGGCTGAGTTCGATGGCTTCCGGGCGAATGGCGATGCGCCCGGTGATCGGGCGCTGCAACAGTTTGCTGGCCTTGTCGGCGTCCAGCAGGTTGTAGTTGCCGATAAACCCGGCAGCGAACACATCCACCGGCGCGGTGTAGAGGGTCTCGGCATCGCCGCTCTGCACGATCTTGCCCTGGTTCATCAGGAAGATCCGGTCGGACATGGTCAGGGCTTCTTCCTGATCATGGGTCACGAAGATGGTGGTCAGGCCCAGCTCGCGCTGGATCTGGCGAATCTGTTCGCGCAGGTGCTTGCGAATCCGTGCATCAAGGGCCGACAGCGGTTCATCCAGCAGCAACAGGCGCGGGCGCGTCACCAGGGAACGGGCGAGGGCCACGCGCTGGCACTGGCCGCCGGACATCTGGTGCGGGTAGCGTCCGGCGAGTTCTTTCAGCTCCACCAGTTGCAGCACTTCCTGCACGCGTTTGTGGCTGTCGTCGGCATTGACCTTCTGCATGCGCAGGCCGAAGGCGACGTTCTGTTCCACGGTCATGTTGGGGAACAGCGCGTAGCTCTGGAACACCATGCCGATATGGCGTTTCTGCGGGCTCAGCGGGACGATGTCCTGGCCATCCAGCAGGATTTTCCCGCTGTCTACCGAGGTCAGGCCGGCGATGCAGCGCAGCAGGGTCGACTTGCCGCAGCCCGACGGGCCGAGCAGGGTGACAAATTCGCCCTTGGCGATTTCGCAGTTGATGTCACTGAAGACCGGCGTGCCGGCGTAGCCTTTTTGCAGGTGTTGGACGCTGACGAAGCTCATTGGCTTTTGTCCTTGTTCAAGATGTTGGCGGCCCAGGTCAGCACCAGCACGAAGAAGAAATAGGAGATCACCAGGGCACTGGTGAAGTGGCCGCTGCTGTTACGCATGTTGTTTAGGTACACCTGCAGGGTTTCGTAGCGGGTGCCCACCAGGATGTTGGCGAACACGAACTCGCCGAACAGGAACGAGAACGACAGCAGCAACGCCACCATCAAGCCCTTGCGAAGGTTGGGCAGTACCACCAGGAACGCGGCCTGGAAGGTGCTGGCGCCGAGCAGTTGGGCGGCGTCCATCAGGTCCCGCAGGTTGATCGCTTGCAGGTTGTTGGTGATCGCGCGGTACATGAACGGCAGCGCCACGGTGAAGTAGCAACCGATCAGGATCCACGGCGTACCCACCATCGCAAACGGGCCCGACCCGTAGAGCTGCAACAGCCCCACCGACGACACCACCGGCGGCACCGCGAAGGGCAGTAGGATCAGGATGTTCATCAGCGCATCGAGTTTCGGAAAGTGGTAATGCACCACAAACAGCAGCGGCAGGATCAGCACCACTGACAAGATCAGCGCGCCGACGCACACCAGCAATGACTGGCCGAAGGCATTCAGGAAACGTGGGTCACTCCACAGCTGGATGTACCACTTGAAGGTAAACCCGGACGGCAGGATGGTCGCCGACCAACTGCTGGCGATGGAGTAGACCAGGGTGCCGAGCAACGGCAGCACCAGGATCGCGAACAACAGGTACACCACTACGCGGTGGTAGAGGGCGGCCGAGCCAGGTTCAGCGCGAGACATGGTAGCTCCTCTTGAGCAGCAGTTGATGGACCACGGTCACCACGGTCATCAGCGCCACGAGCACCACGGCCAGGGCGCTGGCCATGTTCGGGTCCAGGGAGATGTCGCCGGAGACCATCGCCGCGATGCGGATCGGCAGCACGTTGAAGTTGCCGGTAGTCAGCGCGTACACCGTGGCGTAGGCGCCGAGGGCGTTGGCCAGCAGGATTACGAAGGTGCCCAGCAGAGCCGGGGTCAGCACCGGCAAACCGATATGCCGCCAGTACTGCCAACCGTCCGCGCCGAGCAATGAAGCGGATTCGCGCCAGTCTTCGCGCAACGCGTCAAAGGCCGGGTAGAGCAGCAGCACGCCGAGGGGAATCTGGAAGTACGTATAAAGGATGATCAGGCCGGTCTTGGAGTACAGGTTGAAGTCCTGAATGATCCCGGCCTGCTTGAGCATGATGGTGATACTGCCGTTGAACCCCAGCAGGATGATGAACGCGAAGGCCAATGGCACGCCGGCAAAGTTGCTGGTCATGTTGGCGAATGCGGTCACGAAATTGCGCAGCCGTCCGTCCACCCGGCGCAGCGAGTAGCTGCCCAGCACGGCGATGATGATCCCGAACACGCTGGAGTAAAAACTGATCTCCAGGCTGTACTGGATTGCCTGCAGGTAGAACTTCGAACTGAAGATCTTGCTGAAGTTGGCCAGGCCCCAGCCGAACTCTTCCGACTGGACGCTGCTGATCATCACCCACACCAGCGGGGCGATCTCGAACACGATAAAGAAGAGGGCGAAGGGCACCAGGCACAAGGCAGCCAGCCATTTGCCGCGGATCACTGAATTCACTTCAACAGCTCCCGGCATACAGGTTTGTCGTGGGTCACACCCAGCAGCTCGCAGACGGTGCCGCACAGCTCGGTTTGCTTGGGCGTGGCGTGGGTGTCGAAGCTGAAGGCATCACCCAGCACAAACAGTGGCACTTCCCGTTCTTCCGGCAGCAGGCCGTTGTGGGAACGGTCGTTGTTCATGCCGTGGTCGGCCGTCACCAGCACCTGGTAGCCGGCGTCGAGCCAGCCTTGCAGGTAGTCGGCGAGGATGATGTCGGCCGAGCGTGCGCTGTTGCGGTATTGCGGGGTGTCGAGGCCGTGCTTGTGGCCGGCGTCGTCGATGTTCATCGGGTGCACCACCAGGAAATTCGGCGCGTGTTTAAGGCGCAGGCTTTCGGCGTCGGCAAACAGGTGCGAGTCCGGGTAATGGTCATTCCAGTAAAAATGCCCATGCTGGATCGGCAGTGCCGGGTCGTTGGTATGACGATCGCGGGCGGCGATGAAGGGACTGCGGTTATACAACTCGCTGACCCAGTGATAAGCCGCCGCTGCGGTGGATAATCCGGCGTCGGTGGCGTAATGGAAAATGCTGCGCTGGTTGGACAGGCGCGAGACGTTGTTGTGGACGATGCCGCTTTCGATCGGCGGGACGCCGGTGAGGATGCATTCGTACAGGGGCCGGGACAGGGCCGGCAGTTCACATTCCAGTTTGTACAGTGCTGCGCGTCCTGCGCCGACGTAGGCCTGCAAGTGCCCCATGGCGTGTCGGGCAACCTCGTAATTCAGGCCGTCGAGCACGACAAGGATGACGTTGTGCTTCATAGGGGCTGGGGCTCCGCAACAAATAGGCTTGACTCAATTTCCCCTGAGGGAACGCAGTTAAGTGTGGGGGCGGGCTTTTGTGGGAGCGGGCTTGCTCGCGAAGACGGTGGGTCAGTCACACATGTATTGACTGACACTGCGCTTTCGCGAGCGAGCCCGCTCCCACCCAAGCCCGCTCCCACATTGGATCTCCAGCGGATCTCCAATGTGGGTTACAGCCTTATTGCATATTGATGATGACTTCTTCCTGCCACTTCTGCGGCAGTGCCTTGGAGGTTTTCTCCCAAGCGTCGGCGTCTTTGATCGGCGTTACTTTCTTGTACTGCTCGTTAGGCAGCAGCTTGGCCTGTACGTCGGCTGGCAAGGTCAGGTGTTCGGCACGAATCGGCCGCGCGTTGCCACGGGCCAGGTTGGTCTGGCCGGCATCGCTGAAGATGTATTCGCGGGTCAGCTTGGCGGCGTTCGGGTGCTTGGCGTATTTGTTGATGATGGTGGTGTAGCCGGAAATCACCGAGCCGTCCGACGGGATCAGCACCACGTAGTCATCCGGGTTGGCCATCTTGGCTTTGTAGCTCAGGCCGTTGAAGTCCCAGACCACGCCCACTTCCACTTCGCCTTTTTCCATGGTGGCGATCGTCGGGTTGGCCAGCGACAGGCGGCCTTGCTTGGCGATGTCGGCGAACATCAGCAATGCAGGCTGAATGTTCTTCTCGTCACCACCGTTGGCCAGTGCAGCGGCGAGTACGCCGTTGGCAGCCTGGGCGGCGGTGCTCACGTCACCGATGGAAACCTTGTATTTGCCGGTCTTCAGGTCCGCCCAGCTTTTTGGGGCTTCGGAGCCGTGCAGCAGCTTTTTGTTGACGATAAAGGCGATGGTGCCGGTGTAGGCCAGTGCCCAGTTACCGTCTTTGTCTTTCGCCCAATCCGGGACTTGTGCCCAGGTAGTCGGTTTGTACGGTTGCACTACGCCCTGTTTCACCGCGATCGGGCCGAAGGCTGCGCCAACGTCGCCGATGTCGGCGCTGGCGTTGTCTTTTTCTGCCGCGAACTTGGCGACTTCCTGGGCCGAGCTCATGTCGGTGTCGATGTGCTTGAGGCCATAGATCTTGGCCAGGTCTTCCCAGGTGCCTTTCCAGTTGGCCCAGTCATCGGGCATGCCGACGCTGTTGACGGCGCCTTCCGCTTTCGCGGCGGCTTCGAGCGTTTTCAAATCGGTATCAGCAGCCATGGCGGCGGTGCACATAGCAATGGTCGAGCCTAACAGTGATGCCAGGAAAAGCTGTTTCATCCGAAGCTCCTTTGGGCGTTTTCAACGCTGCGTTTTTATGAACGATTGCGAAGGTGTTGGTCTAGGTCAGCAATACACGAGCCAATTTAGGCGCGGGGGATGACAGTTTCATGTCGATGTCGTTTTTTGTTGGCCTGGACGAGGGGTTGCCGGGTAAGCGTAGACCATGCCAAACGGCCCGGAAGCCTTGGACTTGGCCGATGTATTGCAGGTCTTGTGGCAGGACGTCGCGAGGTGCTGTCATCTGTCGGTCACGTGCAATGCCTAGGCTTGCACGCAATAGCAGAGGCGCGTTTAGCGGGCGTTTTGTGCACCTGAATAGTGCTGGTCTAGTCCAGATAGGTAACGTTGATGCGTGATGAGGCAACCAAGGCGGTGACAACCATTGGCCTGGCGCTGCAAGAGCAGATCGACCATGGCTTGTTGGCGCCTGCCAGTAAGCTGCCGGCCGAGCGCAAGCTGAGCGAGTTGTTTGGTACCACCCGGATTACGGTGCGGGAAGCCTTGTTACAACTAGAGGCCCAAGGGCAGATTTATCGCGAGGAACGGCGGGGGTGGTTTGTTTCGCCTCCCAGGCTTGCCTATAACCTGATGCAGCGCAGTCACTTTCACGCGATGGTGAGTGCGCAGGGGCGGGTGCCGTCGACTGAGGTGATTTCGGCGCGGTTGCAGCCGGCATCGGCGGCGGTGTGTGCGTGGTTGCAGTTGCCGGCGTTGTCCAGCGTGATCCAGATTTGCCGGGGGCGCAGGATTGATGGGCGGTTGGTGTTGTATGTGGAGCACTATCTGAACCCGCAGTATTTTCCGGGGATTCTGGAGTGTGATTTGAATCAGTCCATTACGGAGTTGTATGCGCGGGTGTATGACTTGCATTACGGGCGGGTGCGGTTTGAGATTGTGCCGACGTCATTGCAGGTTGAGGCCGCGGCGGCGTTGAGGGTGTCGGTGGGGAGCCCGGGGTTGCGGATCGCTCGGGTTAATTATGATCAGCATGAGCGGTTGATTGATTGTGATCTGGAGTTTTGGCGGCATGATGCGATTCATGTGGGGGTGGATGTGGTTTGACGGGTTTTCTGTGTACATATCCGTTGTTTAGGTAACGGCGACTTAGGGGTCCGCTCTTACAGCGGGTCACTTTTGAAAA
>NZ_JAXCIS010000234.1:0-83749 GCF_034044025.1 Pseudomonas sp. SED1 | reverse complement strand
TCACTGAGGCAGGTCTGTTGCATCAGATCAAACGCTGCCAGGCCGTTGAGGGGATTGGTTTTCTCACTGCGGTAGCACTGACGATGGCGTTTCAACGAGGCGAGTTTAAAAGTGCCGATGCCTATATCGCGTTCCTAGGAATGGACTTGAGGGTGTCTGACTCGGGGCAAATGAGCGGACGTCGATCACTGAGTAAAAAGGGGGACTCGGAGATCCGTCGGTTGCTGCATAACGCGGCGTCAGCAGGTATCAAGTCAAACGCTTGGAAACCGCTCTATCAAGGCTATCTGGGCAGAGGCCTGAAAACGACTCAGGCCTTGGTTATCATCGCTCGCAAGCTAGCGCGTATCGCGTTCTCCCTGATGAAAAACCAAAGTGAATACCAGTCGAAAGCGGTTTTGGGGGCTTCCCCAAAACCATAGAATCTCCCACACTGGCCCGCATCGCCTGCTAAGTTTTGCGCATACGCGCCAATTCCGGCAAACCCACCTTGAGCAAGCGCGCCGTCTTGCTTTTTGCCAGCGCCTCGACGCCTTCATGCTCGGTCAGCCGCGCCAACTGCGCCGCCAGGTTCACCACCAGCGCTTCCCGGGAATACACCCCGCCTTCCAGCGAGTAAATCGCCGCGATCAACTCGCGCAACTCCAACGGCAAGCGCCAGCGCGTGCGCAGCGCCGAGCCATAAGCCGCGCCGAAGGTGTAGAGGGACTCGCCAATGGCTTCGTCATCCAGTTCGCCACCGCCTTGCAACCAGTCTTGCAGGCATCGCAACAAGGCCAGGTCGCCAAGACGATGGAGAATGCCGGCGCTGTAGCAGCGCTCGTGATCAAGGTCGAGCATGCGCGCCAGGCTGCGGGCGTAATCGGCGGTGCGTTGGGACAGCTGCCAGTAACGCTCGGCGTAATCCTTGAGGCTCGGGTCGCTCAGCACCACGTTGTGCTTGAGGGCCAGCCCCAGGATCAGGTTCATGCTCTGCCCGGCCGCCAGCTTGTGCAGGGCCATGGCCAGGGTTTGTACCGGCGAGCCGTGATGGCCGGCGCTGTTGGCGGCGGCGATCAGCACAGCGGTGATTTGCGGGTCCATGCGCACCTGCTCTTCCAGGCGCTTGAGGTCCAGGCCCTCCGGTTCCAGGCTGTATTGCACCGCGGCCTGCACGTCGACTCGCAGCGGCGCGCCATCGGACGCTTCGCGGCGCCGCTCCAGAAACACCGGCAAGGTCATGCCCGGCGCCAGGGCCGGGACTTCGCAATACACCGTTTCGCCTTCATTCAGCAGCAAGTCTTGCAGGCGCTGGGTCAGGCTTTCCATGTTCAAGGGTTTGGTCAGGTACGCCGTCGGCGCCAGGGGCAAGACTTCGTGCACGCTGGCGCTGTCGTTGCGGGTGCCCAGCAGGATAAACGGCAATAGCGGCGATCGCCGTTGCTGGCGCACGCTGTGCAACAGGCTCAGGCCATCGACGCCGGGCAGCTCCCAGTCGGCGATGATCAGGTCGTAGGGTTTGTCACGCAGCAGCTCGGCGGCTTGCTGGCCATCGGCACACACATCCAGCCGTGCGTCACAGCGCACATTCAGCAACACCTGCTTGAGCAAATCCCGGGACCAAGGGTCGGCCTCGGCAATCAGCACACGGGGTACAGCAGGTAAATCAACAGCAGTCATCCAGCACGCTCCATCGGCAATACCAGCACCTTAGACAAAGGAGCCGCCTGCGTACAATGAACAACGGCTGAATACCGTTCATCGGGCACAAAAAAACCCGCCTAAGCGGGTTTTTTGTCGATCAGGTCAACTTTCGATCACAGCTCGGAGAAGCACTCTTCGATGATCGCCAGGCCTTTGTCCAACTGCTCGTCCGGCGAGGTCAGCGGAACCAGCACGCGCAATACGTTGCCGTAGGTGCCGCAGGACAGCAGGATCAAGCCCTTGTCGCGAGCCTTGGCCACCACGGAAGCAACGGCAGCGGCGTTCGGCTTGTGGCTGTCGCCATCTTCGAACAGCTCGACCGCAATCATCGCGCCCAGGGCACGCACTTCGCCGATCACCGGGTACTTGGCCTGGATAGCTTTCAGGCCGGTCACCAGGCGCTCGCCGACAGCCTTGCAGCGGTCCAGCAGGTGCTCTTCTTTGAACACGTCCATCACGGCCAGGGCCGCGGCGCAAGCGATCGGGCTACCCGCGTAGGTGCCGCCCAGGCCACCTGGCGCGATGGCATCCATGTATTCAGCCTTGCCGCACACGCCGGCCAGCGGGAAGCCGCCCGCGATGGATTTGGCGAAGGTGGTCAGGTCGGCAGCGACGCCCATCTGTTCCATGGCGAAGAAGGTACCGGTACGGCCGGCACCGGTTTGCACTTCGTCGGCGATCAGCAGGATGCCGTGCTTGTCGCACAGCTCGCGCAGGCGCTTCATGAACGATTTAGGCGCGACGTAGAAACCGCCTTCGCCCTGCACCGGCTCGATGATGATGGCAGCGATATCACGCGGCTCGGCATCGTTCTTGAAGATGCGTTCGATGCTGGCGATGGAGTCGTCATCGCTCACACCGTGCAGTTCGTTCGGGAACAGCGCGCGGAACACGCCGCCTGGCATCAGGCCCATGCCGGCCGAGTAAGGCACGACTTTACCGGTCAGGCCCAGGGTCATCATGGTGCGACCGTGGTAAGCGCCGGTGAACGCGATTACGCCGGCACGGCCAGTGGCAGCACGGGCGATCTTCACGGCGTTTTCTACCGCTTCGGAACCGGTGGTGACCAACAGGGTTTTCTTGGCGAAATCACCCGGCACCTTGGCGTTAACTTTTTCGCACAGCTCAACGTACGGCTCGTAGGCCAACACCTGGAAGCAGGTGTGCGTCAGCTTGTTCAGTTGCTCGGTCACCGCCGCAATGATTTTCGGGTGCAGGTGACCGGTGTTCAGCACGGCAATACCGCCGGCGAAATCGATGAACTCGCGACCTTCAACGTCGGTCACGGTGGCGTTCTTCGCCGACTCGGCGAAGATCGGGTGAATCTGGCCAACACCGCGTGGTACAGCGGCTTCGCGGCGTTTCATCAGGGATGCGTTGGTCTTGCTCATAAAGTCCTCATTCGCCACTCATCGGGTGGCGTGGTCCAAGGAATACGTGGCGGGGAGGCAACTACGGCAGCATGCGATGATCGACTGCCACAGCTTTCCCGGCCACTACGAATAACGGTGTGAAACACGCAAAGGGACAGCGCTCTCGTGCCCTCTGCGTTTACTGCAATCTCGCCCCGGGCTTAGATGCCCAGGCAGAGGTATTTGATTTCCAGGTAATCCTCGATCCCGTACTTGGAGCCTTCACGGCCCAGGCCCGAAGCCTTGATGCCGCCAAACGGCGCCACTTCGTTGGAGATCAACCCGGTGTTGACGCCAACCATGCCGTATTCCAGGGCTTCCGCCACTCGGAACACACGGCCCAGGTCGCGGGCATAGAAGTAGGAAGCCAGGCCGAACTCTGTGTCGTTGGACATCGCGATCACTTCGGCTTCGTCTTTGAAGCGGAACAGCGGCGCCAGTGGGCCGAAGGTTTCTTCCTTGGCCACGGCGGCGTCTTTCGGCACGTTGACCAGGATGGTCGGCTCGAAGAAGTTGCCTTCCATCACCTTGCCGCCGGCCAACAGGGTCGCGCCTTTGCTCAGGGCATCAGCGATGTGTTCCTGAACCTTGGCCACGGCCTTCTCGTCAATCAGCGGACCGGTGGTGGTGCCTTCTTCCAGACCGTTGCCGATCTTCAGCTTGGCCACCGCCACTTTCAGTTTTTCAGCGAACGCGTCGTACACCGAATCCTGAATGTACAGGCGGTTGGCGCAGACGCAGGTCTGGCCATTGTTGCGGTACTTGGAAATGATCGCGCCTTCGACGGCCTTATCCAGGTCTGCGTCGTCAAACACGATGAACGGCGCGTTACCGCCCAATTCCAGGGAAACTTTCTTGATGTCCTTGGCGCATTCGGCCATCAGCTGGCGACCGATTTCGGTGGAGCCGGTGAAGGACAATTTACGCACGATCGGGTTGCTGGTCAGCTCGCTGCCGATATCGCCGGCGCTGCCGGAGACCACGCTGAACACGCCTTTCGGAATGCCGGCACGCTGGGCCAGTTCAGCCAGGGCGAACGCGGAGAACGGGGTTTGCGACGCAGGCTTGAGCACCATGGTGCAACCGGCGGCCAGGGCCGGGCCGGCTTTACGGGTGATCATCGCGGCCGGGAAGTTCCACGGCGTGATGGCAGCGGTAACACCGATCGGTTGCTTGATCACGATGAGGCGCTTGTCCGGCTGGTGGCCGGGAATCACATCACCGTAGACGCGCTTGGCTTCTTCGGCGAACCACTCGATGAACGAAGCGGCGTAAACGATTTCGCCCTTGGCTTCGGCCAGCGGCTTGCCTTGCTCCAGGGTCATCAGGCGAGCCAGGTCATCCTGGTTCTCGATAATCAGCTCGAACCAGCGACGCAGCTTGTTGGCGCGGTCCTTGGCGGTGAGTGCACGCCAGGCCGGCAGGGCCTTGTCAGCCGCTTCAATGGCGCGACGGGTTTCGGCGGCGCCCATTTTTGGCACGGTACCAAGGATTTCGCCGGTAGCGGGGTTGTTGACCTTGATCGTTTGACCGTTGTCCGCATCGACCCAAGCGCCATCAATGAAGGCTTGCTGGCGGAACAACTGGGTGTCTTTGAGCTGCATGTCGGCTTTCCTTAACAGCACCGCGCACGCGCGGAGCGAATTAGAGTTGTTGAAAGGCGCCTTGAGGGCTGCCGTCAGGGAAATCATTCACTGGGCGCAAGCACGTAAATAGCGCACGAAAGGACAAATGTGCGGTTCAGCACCCAGGCAAGAGCGTTTGAAATCTCAAACGAATCCTAGGATCAATGGGGGTGCAGGGCAAGAGTCTGTTCGAAAAAAAGAACGAAAACGGCGCATTTGCTCCATTTTTCTGATCAGCGTGTTTCAGGCGAGTTCAACCGTATTGCACCGAGACGCCCGGCACAGGGCGCCAGCGGTACGTATTCCTACTGGCAGGAGGCCGAAAAGCGGCATGGACGCCCAAGGTCGACATGGGTATGATGTCGCCCGCACAAGCATCCGTAGCTCAGCTGGATAGAGTACTGCCCTCCGAAGGCAGGGGTCGTGGGTTCGAATCCCGCCGGGTGCACCAGATACAGATGAAAAAGCCCCAGGTCGAAAGACCTGGGGCTTTTTTGTGGATAGAAATATTGCATTTGTGACTCGACGGCTGATCGCCTATACCATGCGCGGGCTAGTATTTTCTGACGATCAATACGCAGGCGATGAAAAGCGCGCCGCTCGACGACCGCCGGTGAAGGTCGAAGGAACTGCCATGAATATCGAATCGATTACGATCAATGGATTTAAAAGTGTCACGAACCTGACACTAGAGAGCTTATCGCCGTTCACTGCACTGGCCGGCTCGAACGGCGCAGGGAAAAGTAATATTACCGATGCTCTCGCTTTCTTTGGCGCCATCGTAAAAAGAGGCGCCTCTACTGCGATTCGTGACTTTGGTGGTTTTCAACAAATCCATTGCTTCAAGCATCGTAAACAAAAAAGAACGACTATCTCTTTCGAGATAAAAATTCAGATTGATAACGAAAATTTCGAGTATGCCCTCAAGATAGTTGAAATTGACAAAGCTCCTCAGGTGGTCGAAAACCTAAAAATCAACGGCACTCAATACATTGACCGCAGGCAGAATGGCGAAACAAAAGTAACGCTGACAGATTACTCACCGCTTCAGTCCTTCTTGGAATACCCCCAAGACATGACTGCGCTTATGCTTTTAAGTAACTCTGCATTGTATAAGTTCCTAACCAATATTCGTGTTTACCGTATTGATCCAATTGCCGCCAAAGAGCCGGACAACTCGACCGCAGATGCAACCATGCTGGATAGCCATGGCAGAAACGTTGCAACCATGCTGTCTATCCTGGAGAAGGACAAGCACTTCCGGACCCAAGTTCTGGAATGGATAGAACTGATTGTTCCCGGCATGGAAAATGTCTCAACTGAAAAACAACGACTGGATAGCACCACTGTCATCACATTCAAGGAGGAAGGGACAAGAACTCATTTCCCAGCACGCCTGATTTCGGATGGCACTATTTACGCTTTATGCATAATGACAGCAGTCTTAAGTCGGACCTCTCAAGCCGGTTTAACTATTATCGAAGAGCCTGAACGGGGTATCCACCCCAAAGCAATTGGCGAGCTGGTCGCACTCATGCGTGACAACGCCACCGTAGATCATCCGGTATTCATTACTACCCACAGCGAATCTGTGGTGCGCAACCTTAACCCTGAAGAGCTCTGGCTAGTTAATAAGCTAGAAGGCCGGACGAACGTCAAATGCGCAGCCGAATCAAGAGTCGATAAAAAACAAATCCCCCTTGATACCGCTTGGCTGACCAATTTGTTTGACGGGGGTCTGCCATGGTGAAGGTAGGTTTTATCGTAGAAGGCGACTGTGAACGAATCGTAGTTGAATCTTCAAAATTCAAAAAAATATTGACTGATGCTGGGTACGAACTCGTCACACCAGTGATCGACGCAAAAGGCGGAGGCAACCTCCTGCCCCATAATATCGAGGTCTTCATTCAAGTTCTTGAAACAAGGGGAGTGGAAAGAATCTATGTGCTGACCGACTTAGAGGACGATGACTCAGTTGATGTCGTCCGTAATCGAATCCAAAACCAAAAATTGGAGATGGTCTTTGTAGCCGTGAAAGCTCTTGAAGCATGGTTCCTTGCAGACACCCAAGCCATGAGTCAATGGCTAAAGCAAGGGTACAACGAGCCCCAGCCAGAAAGGACGATAGACAAGCCTTATGATCGTCTCAAAGAAATCGCCAGAGAATTGGGAACCTCAGGACCTGGTAACAAGCCCGCCTTTGCTAAAAAAATGATCAAGCATTTCGGATTCAGCGTGACGCGTGCAGCCGAACACCCAGAATGTCCAAGCGCTCGGGAGCTGGTCGAGTACTTCCGGGCGCCCTGACTTAAGCGCAAGGGGCAGCAAACAGAAAGATGTGTTCAGTTGGTTGGCTCGAACTCTCCGGAAACTTCGGAGAGTTGCTTCAATGCCGCCATCAAGCACCGATAACCCACATATTCCTGCTCCAGCCTCACGCCGTTCCCCAACCGATTGTCCCGCAGCTCATCAAACACCGAACGCTCCGCTGACGTCAGACAAGGCAAGTCATACACAACTTGACGATCTTCTCGCCCCCAAAATTGTGCGTGGGCATTAAGTGTGCTGCGGTCCATCAACAATGACTCGACATGCCCAAACCGGCGGCGCAACTGGTCAAGAATCGCAAATCCATGAGTATCAATATCGCCCCAGTAATAAATCCTACAGTTCGATAGCCAATTCGCTCGCCCTAGCGCATCCCAGCCGTAACCCTTGCCGAATACCACAATGGAGCCCGGCACAGGCGGAAAGGCTAGAAAGTTGGTTTCATTCTCGGTTACGAAGACCTGCCTGACGGCAATACTCAATTGAGCGAAGCTGGCTGCATCAAGGGTGATATCAGGCAAAGTGGGACCCGGCAGGAGGATCAGACTCGGATCTAACACCCGCAAACGAATCCCTACGGGTTTATCGAGAAAGCCATAGCGGGCAGAAAACTGTGTGACGCCTTTATATTGCTGCGCAATAGCCAGCTCGGGCAGAACTTGGTCGAACAGCTCACTCAGTACGGCCTTGTATCTTTCGATGAACTTGCTGTGAATTCCAGGTATGTCTATCTGCCGAAGGTAGATACCGGGCCGAGGATGTTCCGCCATCCAAGTCACCACATCCAGAAGCGCGGCCCAATGCCGTTCCAGTTCCATAGCCTGCAACGGCCGGCTCCCCATCCAGTCGACCAGCAAGGGTTGGCGGCGTCGGGTCAGTTCAAGCAGGACCTTGAAGCGCTTCGTCTCACCCTCTTTGCCAATCAACGCAATAGCCTCTTCCAGTGAATCCACCCAGATAGAAGCCGGCAAGCGTTGCGCCCCCACAACCCTGTGATTGACTTCCCGCCACTGGATGCGAATGCCGTTGATATTACTTAGCTGCGCGACCCAGGCTCTGACACTATCGAAGGAAGCACTCAGTTGCGCAGTATCCGGCCCCTTCAATATCAGCCGCCGTGGCTCCCAAGCGTCCTCCGTCACCAGCAAGCGCAGCAGCTCGCCCCGCTGCCAGAGCCGTAATAACTGCTGTGTGAGTTCCGCTGCCGAAGTCCATTTCATGACGATAAATCAGGTCGGTTCAATCGATACTCTTCAATGGATAGATTGCGCAGCCGAGACGCCCTCCCCCCGTCGTTCTGTACAAAGCCCACGCTGGAAACAAAAGGCTCAATGATGTGGATTTTCTGCAACGGTGTGACAATCAGCAACTGCAGGTTGAGCTGCTCAAACAGCCGCAAACCATACTCGGCCGACTCATCGGAACCGCGTCCAAACGCTTCATCGATTACTACGAACCTGAACGAACGCGAACGTACAGCGCCCCATTCCAACCCAAACTGATAGGCCAGACTTGCTGCCAAAATGGTGTAGGCCAACTTCTCTTTTTGCCCACCGGACTTACCGCCCGAATCCGAGTAATGCTCATGCTCACGATCATCCTCACGCCATCGCTCACTGGCGGCAAACAAGAACCAGTTGCGCACATCGGTGACCTTGCTGGTCCACCGTCGGTCTTGCTCGGATAGTCCCTCCCGCCCACGAAAGCGATCAATGATGGTTTTGACCTGCAGAAACTTGTTTTCCGAATACTGCGCATCCTCGGACCCTGTCAGTGCGCCCTCGGTACAGGCACGCAATTGCATCTGGAAATCTCGAATATCCGCATCCGGGCTCAGTTGGGACTCCAGCACGATGTAGCGACCGGGGTTGTAGTCGATCTGCCCCAGGGATTCATTGATACGGCCAATCCGTTCCTTGATGGTTTCGCGCTCCCGAGCCAATTGCCCGTTGAAGTTGGCGATCTCATTGATCGTGTTGACGTTGAGCAACTCCTTGAAACGTCGCTCAAAACGCGGCAGATCGTCGCGGTTAAGTTGGTCCAGCAAGTTGCCATACTCATCGGCGGCATTGAGATCGGCGTCGAATTCGCTGGTCTCCAGTTTGTAGGCATCCTTGAACGCCACCATGGCACGGATGATCTTGTCCCGCAGCCGCTCCAATATCTTGGCCTCGGCGTCCATTTTGCCTTGCAGCGCTTCGCGGACTTCTCGCTCGGCGCCGTCGCAAGACTCAACGGACAACATCCGCTCACCCAAGACATGAAGACGCAACGCTTCCAGTTGAGCCCGGACAGACTCGTCGATAACGACCAACAAACATCGAGTTTCGGAACGCAATGTGCTGGCAACATCGTGCTTGGCCTCAACGTTACCCAACTCCTTGTCCAAGCGGGACACTTCATCTTCCGTTGCCTGAAGGGCTTCCTGCACTGATTGGAGCTGTGCCGTCAGTTGCAGCAATGTGTCACTCGCGGCCTCCAACAGTGCCTTTTCATCCTGCAACCGCGCCACAAGGGTGGCGCATTCGGCCCAGTCAATTTCTCGGTAATCGGTAAACTCATGAAGTGCCGCGAGTGATTCCAATTGCCGGCGCAAGTGAGCACGCTGTTTTTCGGCACTGGCGACACTTGAGCCTATGTCAGCCACATGCATTTCTAGGCGATGTCTAACCGCCTCAAGCGCCGAGATTTTCTCTGCGTTGCTCCACCCTAAAACATAACGACTGCGGTCGTCCAAACGATGCCGATCATCCTTTTCATGCCGCTCCCCCGCGCCCTTGATCTGCCCCGACAGGGACAAGGCGCGCACCTCTCGGCGAAACTGTTCCGCCGTCTCACAGCAGGCGTAGTTAAAACGATGAGCAAGCTCACGTGCCAACCAGGGATAAAACGGCGAATCGGGTTTGACGCTGAGTTTTGTCACCAGCGACTGGGGGTGCAGGTCTGGCGCCTCGGTTTGGCGGACTGCGCGCACCCTGAAATACACGAGACGCCCCGCCAAGTGAGTTCGATCAACCCATGCCGCTACCTGTGCGTAGTGTTCGTCCGGTACCAGCAGTGCCAGGCCAAAATTGTGCAGCACCCGCTCGATAGCCCCTTCCCACGGACGATACTCTTCGCGCACCTGAAGCAGCTCTCCGACAAAGGGCATCAGTTCGTCATCTAATCCAGTTGCCAGACACATGGCTGCCCGTAACTTAATCTGGACTTCCGGAATATTGCTGCGTCGGGCCCTGAGGCTGTTGATTTCGCTGGAAAGCGCATCATGCTCGCGCCGCCCTTCACGCAATGAAACGCCCCACTCGGTGATCTGGTTTTGCAGATCAGCTTCCTCGGTACTCGACTGTTCGCGACGAGCCCGCAGTAGTTGCTCCAGCTGGATAAACCCTGCCTCATCATCAACAGGCGACTCACCCGCCGCCGCAAGCAACTGCCCGTGACGTTGCGCGCGCTGCTGACGGCGCTCCCGCTCATGGTCCTGTTTGCGAATCTCAATCGCCAGTTGCTCCAGGCGATCACCGCCCTGCTCGGCCACCGCCCGCTTGAGGGAGTCCACGTCCAACCGTTGGCGGTCACGTTGCTCGACTTGACGCTCCTTATGAGAAGACAAGCGCTGTTGATCATTGGCCAATAGCTGCAAACGCCGGTCGAGCAACCCAAGTTTGAGCTCCGAGAACCATGGCTTAAGGGCTTCACGGCAATCGCGCAACCCGTCCTGCTCAACAATCAGACCTTGGTATTTGTCGCAGTCAGCCACCAATGGCTCCAACAGCAGGCGCTGCTGTTTGGCCTTGAGCACCGCCTGATGAGCACGGCTCAAATCGTCAAAATGGGCGATCAATGCAGTGATACGGGCCGCGGCATCGAACGGCTCAAGCATATGGCTACGAACAAATTCGGTCAGGTTTCCGACAGACTTCATCGAAACCGTTTGATGAAACAGTTCCAGAGCTTGTTCATTATCAATCCCCAGACGCCGCCGAAACCAAGCACCGTACTTGGGAAAACTGTCCTGAATATCGACGCCGTCGTTACGCAGCCGTTTTCGCAGTTGTGCAATGTCGGTGCCGAAGTCAGCAAAGTCAGCGGCAATACAAAGCTCACGTTCGGCCCCCACGTAAAAACGCTCTGGCGGCCCCTGTCCATCCTTTATCCAGAATACCTGGGCCAGGGTCACCGTCTGGTCGTAGCCTGCGTTATGAAATACCCCCAGAATCACCGAATAGCTGTTGTGATCGCGCAGGGCGACCGGCTTTGCAGTTCCGGTGACCTCGCTGCGTTCGGACTTGAAATGCCCCAACACGTACGAGCGCAGGCTTCGCTCCTTGTTTTCGGCTCCGGCGGCTTTGTTGTAGGCAATCCGCTGAGTGGGCACCAACAACGTGGTGATCGCATCCACCAACGTAGACTTGCCAGATCCAATATCCCCCGTCAGCAGGCTATTTTTCCCATCGGGCGACAGCGTCCAGACCCGCTGATCAAAGGTCCCCCAGTTGAGTACCTCAAGGCGCCTGAGGCGGAACCCGGAGAGCCTGTCATCACCGATAAAATCCAACTCCGTAAGCAACGACTCACTCATTGTTCAATCTCCTGCACGCCATCAGGCGCTGACTCGCTTTCTCCCGAAAGACGCATCTGGTACTCCCCAAGCCGCTTATCGAAGTCAGACAACCATTGAGCGTCTACAAACGCCTTGAGGATGCGCCGCACCTCATAGCTCAAGGGGCCGGCGGTACTCTTGAGGCGGCGTAAAAAACCCAGCTCGATGATCTTGGTGATGTGTGCATCAATCTGGTCAACAAGCCGGGCTTCGTTGCTGCTGTCGGGCAAAAAAACGCGAATCAGTTCGACGATTTCATCACGAGTCAGCACCAGCCTCGTTTCACCGCCAGAGGCGTCGAACTCTGCCAGTTTTTTTCGCAGCAAGGCCAAGAGCAGACTGACCGGAAATGACAGCGGTCTACGCGCAACAAGCCGTGGCACCCGAACCTGCGGTTCATCCTCGTCGGCCTCGGCACGGCTGCGCAGGAAAGCGTAGCCTTCGGCCTCATCCAACATTAACTCCAGACCCAGCACTGTCACGTAGCCGCGAACCTGGGTCTGCCAGTTGAGTAACGTCCCCCACAGACGCTCATCACCTTCGCGATAAATCACTCCCTTAAGCAGCAAAACCAGCAGCGTCGACAGATCTGCTGCGGCAACGTCTATAACCACGTCCGGCGCATGTTGTTCTTCGCTCATCCTTGCCTCACAAAAATAACGCGCGCCAGCCGTGCCTGCTTTCGTACGGGATGGCCGTCAATGGACGTAGCCGTCCACAAAATCGGCTCGTTCTGGCTGTCATCGACGACGCCTGTAAATGTTTCGCTGGCCAAGTGAAGATAGGCCACCAACTCGGCCAACCCTTGGCGCAACGGTTGTAATCGGATCAACTCGCACAATGTGATTTGCGAGCGGGTCTGCAGTGCCTGATCGATATGAGCAGCGAGCCTCGCAAGGTCGACCATCCGCTCGTTGTACAAGGCACTCACGTCGAGATCATCGTCGCCGACTTGCACGCTCATGCCCGCAAAGTCGGGCTTCAGGGTCAGTGTGTGCAAGGGCCGTTCCATGGGTAACTCGATACGGGCCGCCACATCGACCATAAGCATAAAGTTGCCCAAGGGGGGATGCTCACGAACGCCCAAGGCCTTGGCTTCTAACGCCCGCAGGATGTCCATGATTCGGCGGTTTTCCAGCCATACCTGATCATCCAGAAAGCGTCGCAACTGCTGGGAAAGTTGCGCGACCATGCGCTGGGTATGTTCGCCCGCCTCAAGCCAGTCGTAATGCACACGACGAGTGCGAATATCCGGCTTCAACTCCATCACCGGCGCCAGGGCAAGCACATGATCAAGCATCCGTGTCAGCTCCTCCTGACGGCTGGTCGACATCAAGAACCCCCAGAACGCCCTGAAACTGCGGCCCTGATCGGAGTCTGAAATAGCATCGCGCTCGCCCATGATCTGTTCCAGCAGCTCGCCCTTGGCGCCATCCCATATAGCGATTCGCTCACGCACACGTCGATCCAGCAGGCGAAAGTTATGTTCGACCTCTCGAAAATCGGCGAGCAGCTCCCGTGACAACTGAGTAAATTGCTGGAAGCGATCTTTCAGGGCTGTATCGTGCAGTAGAGGCACGTCACCACCCAGGATCTGTGAGATTTCCGCATCCAGCTCATCCCGGCGCTTGCGCAACTCGGCCACACGCTTGGCCGGATCCGCTTCACTGCCCTCGCTCATCTGCTTAAGCAGCTCAAACAGTGTCAGTAACCTGGACTCGGTACCGACAAACCCCCGTTCAACGAGGGAAGCCAACCAACCGATGGCCTTCTCGGTAGACGGCGTTAGATCAAACTGTGGCTCATCGTCGTCTTGACGGTAAAACTTGCGCAGCCAGCCCTTTTCCGGGCTGGCCCAATCATTAAGGTAATACAGCGCAGACTTGGGAAAGGCGTTGTCGTCAAGTTGCCTGCGCAAGGCGAACAACTCGTCTTCCAGCGCCTCCGCCAGGTCAGCGGCGGCAATGATTCGCACGTTGGGGGCGACAAACACGCGGTGCAAAAAACTTGCAACCAACGAACCGTGGTCCGAGCACAGCAACCGCCATGCCGGATGATGCATTCGCAGGCTTTCAAGGGTGGCGTAATCCATCACGTACCGATTGCAGAGTTAACGAACTCAAAACAATGGCGCCAAGCCGAGGTATTTTCCACTCCTAAATTGACGTACTAGCCGAACGGCTAGGTTGTTGCAAAAAGCGTCCGTCAAAAGTCCAAAATTAGATTCAGAACTTTTGAACAGGACATTTCAGTGTTGTTGTCGCAACACCTCCAACCGCGCCGGCAAGTCTTCCTTGGGAAAGCGCTTATGTAACTCCAACAGCTTCTCATCCGCCGCCTTGGCCTCTCCCGCCTGCCGCAACCGCAGGATTTCCTGCAGCCCTTGCTCCAATGGCGGCAGCACAACAGCCGCGCGTTTGCTCATCTTCGCCACCGGCTCATCCGCCAGCGAGCCCGCCACTTCTGCCTGCACCTGCGGTGCGCTATCGGCCTGCGGAGCCGCGGAGAATCGAGCCATCGGCGCCGCTGCCGGGGCCGGACGGGCCAGTTCTTGCGGAGCCGCCGCGTAAGTGCCTGTGGATAACTCCGGCTGCGGCACCGGCGAACGCGTGACCAAACCAATCATCAGGGCCACACCCGCGACGGTGGCAAATGCCATCTGCCAGCGCGGCCGTTGGCAGGCCTGCAACCAGCGCTGCCACAGGCCGGGTTGCCGCACGGGCGCTTCACGGTGAGCGGTGGCCAGGATGAAGGCGTCCAGGGAAGCCGGCGGCTCGCCGCCGGTGTGTTGACGGAAATGCTCGATCAGCACCTCGTCGTTCGAGTCCTGGGTATGTCGGGAGTCAGTCATGCGGGTACCTCCTCGGCCAGCAGTCGGCGCAGTTTCTGCTGGGCGTAACGCAAGCGGCTTTTTACCGTTTCCAGTGGGGCGCCGGTGAGTGCGGCGATTTGTGGCACTTCCAGCTCGCCGTGCAGGCGCAGCAGGAACACTTCGCGCTGGTCTTCGGGCAAGTCCTGCAGTGCGGTGTCCAGGCGCGCCTGGTCGCGGCTCAGGCTCAGCAGTTGTTCGGGCCCGGCGCTGTCGTCGGGCTGGCCGTGAAGCTGCTCATCGTAGCTGTCGTGCAGTGGGTTGTGGATGCCGTGCTTGCGCCAGTGGTCGATCAGGCGGTTGCGGGCAATCTGGAACAACCAGGTGCGAAAACTCGCCCGCCCCTGTGGCTCGCTGGTGCTGCGGATCAGGCTGAGCCAGGTGTCCTGGAACACTTCCTCGGCCAGTTCGGCCTTGTTGCTCAAGGACACCAGAAAACGGTACAGGCCCTGTCGATGCCGCGCGTACAGGGCTTCGAACGCTGCACCGTCGCCGCTGCGGTAGCGGGACAGCAGGGCTTCGTCGCTGGGTGAATCCATCAGGTGGCGCACTCCTTTGAGGTGGATCAGTGTTTGGCCGGGGCCTGGAGGCTCTGGGCCAATTCGACCAGTTGCACAAACTCGCTGCGCAAGCCGAAGGGGTCGTCGCCCCGAGCGGAGCGGGCCAGTGCGGCCGTGTCCTTGAAACTCATGGTGCCAGTGTAGCGGCCATCACCCTTGAGCTGCTGGGCGAAGGCGGCCACGGCGGCAGAGAAACGCAGGTCGTCGCTGGGTTTGCCACTGTGCTGGTTGCTGATCGGGCGTTCGATCAGTCGGCTATCGCCGCCTTCCGCTGGTTTGTAGCGTACCCGCAACATCGCCAACTCATCAGTTTTACCGTCAGCCTTAGCCGCCGATGCGTAGCGCAGCGGCTCCAGCCAACCCTGTTCACCCTTCGGGACAATTTCATACAACGCGGTCACCGTATGCCCGGCACCGATTTCACCGGCGTCGACCTTGTCGTTGTTGAAATCCTCACGTTTCAAGGCGCGGTTTTCATAGCCCAGCAATCGGTATTCACTGACCTGTGCCGGGTTGAATTCGACTTGCAGTTTCACATCCCGGGCCACCACGGCGAGGGTTGAGCTGAGCTGATCCACCAGCACTTTGCGGGCCTCGCGCAGATTGTCGATGTAGGCGTAGTTGCCATCACCGGCATCGGCCAGTTGTTCCATCAGGTGTTCGTTGTAGTTATCCACACCAAAGCCGAGAGTGGTCAGGGACACGCCGCTTTTGCGCTGGTCGACGGCCATTTGCTTGAGGCTGTCGAAGTCACTGACGCCCACATTGAAGTCGCCATCGGTGGCCAGCAGGATGCGGTTGATGCCCTTGTCGATAAACCCTTCGCGGGCCATCTGGTAGGCCATTTCGATACCCGATGCCCCGGCGGTGGAGCCGCCCGCGGTGAGTTGGTCGATGGCGTTGCGGATCGTGGTTTTGTCGCGGCCCGAGGTGGGCTTGAGCACCACTCGCGATTCGCCGGCATAGACCACCAGCGACACGCGGTCCTGGTCCCGCAGTTGGTCCACCAGCAATTTCAGGGTGCTCTTGACCAGTGGCAGGCCTTCGCGGCGATTCATCGAGCCGGACACGTCTACCAGGAACACCAGGTTCGCCGGTGCCAGGTCCGCCACAGCGCGGTCCGAGGCCTTGATGCCGATGCGCAATAGTCGGGTGTGAGGGTTCCACGGCGATGGCGCCACTTCCGTAGTCACGCCAAAGGGCGAGCCATCGGTAGGCAGGGCGTAATCGTAGGGAAAATAATTGACCATTTCCTCCAGTCGCACAGCACCTTCGGGCGGCAGGCTGCCTTGGTTGAGGAAACGTCGTACGTTGGCATAGCTACCGGTGTCGACGTCGACGCTGAAGGTGGAAACCGGCGTTTCGGCCACGCTGCGGATCGGGTTGTCCGGGAGGTTCTGATAGTGCTCCCGAGGCTCGGCCTGGTATTGCAGGGCGACGGCGTCGTTCATGACCAACCGCGACGCCATCGGTGCAGGAACAACCATCCGCTTGACCATGGCCCCCTGAACACTGGCGGGCTCACTTTGCACCTCTACGACAGGTGCCGATTCAGCAGGCTTGGCCACATCACGGGATGAAGAAAGCCCACACCCGGCGAGCGCCACCAGCAGGGTCACGGCAAAGCCTTGGGCGGCAGGACGCAACAGCAGAACAGGACGGGACATGGTCTGAACCTCGTGAGTGAATGATCCGTTCACAAGGTCAGACGCAAGGAGTTGGTGATTCGGGTTAAAGCAACTTAGCGTGACGGAATATCGCGCAAATCATCGACGATAAATCGGCTCAACACGCCCGTGTAAAACGGCTCGACGCTGGTGTTGCCGGTATTGCTGACGATCCCGCCGATCGTCTTGTATTGCTGCCATTGGCCAAACAAGCCCGCGGGAACCAGGCTGTCGCGGTCCTTGGCGAAGTGTAATACCTCGGCACCAGCCTTCTTAACCTTGACCAGGTAGTTGAAATCCACACTGGTCAGGACCGTGTTGTCATCAACGAGCACGGTGGCGATCCCGCCCTTCGAATCCTGGAAATGACGGGCGTAGACGACCTTCACATCCAACAGATAGTCGGCGCTTTCCTTGCTGGTGGCGTAGCGCTTGGCTTTGAGCAGGCGGTTGACCAGGTCGACGCCCAGTTGCTCGCGAACTTTGTCATCAGGCAGGAAGCGTGGGTTCTTGCCCACTACTTCAACGTCGAAGGTATCGAGCCAATAGGTAGCGGTCTTGGGAATCTGAACCGGTGCGGGGGAAATGTAGTAAGCCGGCTTGGAGGCGCAGCCAGCCAGAAAGCTGAACGCCAGGAGTAAAGCAACAACGCGCATGTCTGAACTCTTCCCTGAATGATGTCAATTTGACTTCATTTTACGGCGTTGTCGGCGCCTTTTCGAGTCCTGCTTCAATTTGAAGCAATAGCCCCAGCGGCCAGCAAGCCAATACCGGCGTACCACCCCCAAAGGAACGGCCTGGCCTGGCGATCCTTTCTGGCATAAACATACACATAACAAGGGATAAACAGGCACAGCAACGCATGCACCAGCGAGTTTTTTACGGCCACACAAAAAATGGCCAGCTGCATCAAAATTGCCAGTCCCAGTCCAACCATGACCAATGTCATTACCACGGTATTTCTCCTGCGCGGGTGCGTGTGTTACTTCGAGTGGGGCACGACGGCACTGGCCAACCTATCGCCAAGGCGACGAAGCCAACCCTCCATCAGGCGTACAACGTCCAAAAGTCCATGCCATCCACAACCCAATACCTTTGCTCTTTCGGGATCAGCTCCGCGAATGAGCCAGACGCTTGCCCGTCCCAGTCCGAGGGCACATAGGACTCATGAAACCTGTCCCAATCAACGTGCCGGAACACCTTGCTATCCAGGTCCACATAAAAGCGGGGCAGCCTCATTCGCATTTTCTCGCATTCATCCAGACGAGGCTTCGCGTGGCCAGATAGAACGGCCTCGATATGGTGATGAAATTCGCCAAGGTAGGCAGCGGAGTAACCGTAGGTGAAGAAACTGACCATCCACTCCAGCGAATAAACGTTGACGCTGTTGCTATCCAGATAGCGCTGAAAGGTATTCACCTCCAGAACCGGAACGCCCCCTCTGAACTCGGAAACGGCCTGGTCATAGAGGCTACTGTCCATGACGCCACTTTCGACATAGCTCCTGTATTCAGGCCTGACATCGATACAGAAATTTCCCTTGTCGTCTGCCAGGTAGTAGTACTTGCCATCAGCGACAAACACCGCCAAATCCCTGCGCCCCTCGAAAATATCTTCAAGCAGGCCATCAACATCATCTGCAGAAATCATCAGCGCCTCTTCAGTTGCCATGGAGCCCGGCGGCACCCGTCGATACCTGAGCGACTATAGGATTTACGTTGGCGCCAGGCTCTGGCTCACGCCGCCGGAGCCACAGTCGCCACAGGAATACGCTCATTAGGCGCAGTCACGTCATACACATGCTGCTCACACCCCTTCCCGATAATCACGAACTCCACCAGGTAAACCTTTTGCTTCTCAGGCTTGAAGGTCGAACTCATGGGGCCGCATTCATACACATATTTTTTGACGAGGCCGGCGTAGTTGGCGCTGTAGACCCGTGACTCGCCGATCACTTCAAGGGGCTGCCCCGGGTCAGCCTGCACTTCCAACTGCGGGAAGCGTTTGACGACAGCGCTGTTGGTGACCTCGCTCATCTTGGCGATCCAGCCGAATACCTTGCCACGGCCGGAATCAACCACCGTCCCGAGGATTTCCGGACGCTGGTCCACATCGGAACTACGGCGCACGGAGAACTGCACCGGATAGGTAAAGCCGGTCGCCTTCATGATGACTTTGGCGTGCTCGGCATCCACCTCGACCTTGTTTTGCTGCAACTGGACGCCGTCCTTGAGCAGGGTTGGCGAGGAGTTCCTGGCAGTGGAGTGGCAGCCGGCCAAGGCCAGGGCGAGGATTAGGAGTGAGGTCTTTTTCATTGGTTGCTTCCTTGAATACAGATTAAAAATCTGGCTCGGGCTACGTGGGAGAACCGCAGCCCGACGCCGTTTTCTATCGGTTGTAATACTTAAAACGCGTAACGCGCCTTGAGCATCACCCCATCCGCGTCAAACCCACTGCGGGCCTGGCGGGTGTAGCTGGCCCCCACGGTAAAGTCCGACACCTGGTAGTTCACGCCAACACTGGCTTCATAGCTGTCACGCGCCACCGAAGCGCCGGTAACGGTGAACGCAGAACCGCCAAGCACATAGCTGGAGGTTTGTGCGACGCGATCACCCATCAGGTCGTGATACGCCATCAAGGTTGCTTCCGGCTGCAGGCTACCGGCGCCCATTGGCAAGTTGCCCGCCAAACGCACACCAGCGCCCAGCTCGCCCACTTCATAGCGTTGCGACTGGGTGCTCAGCGCGGCCGAAGAACCCTTCTCGTCGAAACCGTCCATGCGCACGTTGGCGTAACGCGCTGCCACGCGCGGCTCGATCACCACGGCCTGCGACGGCTTGAAGCTGTAGCCGCCGATCACACTGGCAGACAGCACATTGCTGTCGTAACTGCCCTTGGCTGTGGTGCCGGCGATATGGCGTTTGCTGTCGTTGTCGTTATGGCCATAGCTGAGGCTGCCGTCGACAAACCAGTTTTGCAGCGACCAGTTGCCGTACAGCGACAGCGCATGGCCCTCCACTTCGGTCTTGTTGCCGAGGTCGGAATGGATGTTGGAGTTAAGGTAGCTGTACGCCACGCCCAACGTGGTGGTGTCGTTCAAGCGCCCGTCCACACCCACGGCCATGCCGCTGCTGTTGGCCGAGTAGCCGTTATTGCCGCCACGCCCGTCCTGGTCCATGTTGCTGCTCAGGCCCTGCACCCACACGCCGCCGGTTTGATGGCTTTCGCGCTGGTCGGTGAGGCGGTTGAAGATCGCACCGTTGATCACGGTTTGGCCCGACAACGCCACGTCCAGGGCGCCGCGGTTGACGTCTGGCTTGAGTTGTTCGCTGACTTGCGCCAGTTGCTGCGCAGTACCGGCGTTGGCCAGGGCCTGGAACACTTGATCGTTCTGGTTGAGGCTGCCGAGCACGTCATTTTTGAAGGTATTGACCGCCGTGGCCGCTGCGGCACTGGCGCCCACGCCGGCCAGCTCTTGCTGCACTTGCTGGTTGTCCTTGACCGCCACCACCGCCTTGACGGTTTGCGCGTCGGCCGAATAGCTGAGCACGTCGAGCAACGACGACGAACTGGCGACCGACAGGCCGTTGTTCTGCACACTGTTGGCTTGCACCAAGGTGTATTGGGTGCCGTTGTTGGTGCGTGCGAAGTCGCCTGGCTGCGCGCTCACCGTCAGCTTCGAGGCCTGGGCGAACGTGGCGTTGCCATTCACGTTCAGGTACGGCGTGGTCGGCACGACGCTGTCGGACAGATGCATATCGATGCCCGCGCCGTTGGCAACGTTAAGGTCGCCGGTGATCGTGGTGCCTGGCGCGGACAGGTTCAGCGAGCCGGAGTTGATCGAGACCGGGGCGATGATGCGGCTCCCGGTGAAATCGGCTTGGCCTGCGACATTCACCGCGCTCAAGTTGAGCAGGTCGCCGGTGATTTTGCCGCCGGTCCAGTTCAGCGTGGCGAGGTTGGCGGCGTCGATGGCGGTGCCGGAGTTACTGCGGATCTCGCCGGCTTGCTGGTTGATCTCAAACGCCGAAGTCTGATCGGCAGCGTCCACGTGAATGGCTGTGCCATCGGCGGTGATCGTGCCGCGGTTAACGATGCCACGCGCACCGGTTGCGCTGTTCTGGGCAAAGGTTGCCCCGGCAAACTCGAAGGCATTGGCGTTGGTGCCCGTGGCCTCAAGGGTGCCGGTGTTGAGGATGTAGTCGACCGTGCCGTTTAGAAACATCACCGTCTTGGCGTCATTGCCGTTGGCGGAAAGCAGACCGCTGTTTTCAATGCGCAGAGGATTGGTGTCAGTTTCCACCTCGATACCCCAGGCGCCCTCGCCTGTTGCCTTGAGCGTGCCGGCGTTGAGGATTTTGCCACCGACGGTGGTGCCCAGATTGTTCTGACGGTCGAGGATCAGGCCGATTGAGTAATCACCGTTCAAGTCGATTACGCCGGTGTTGGAAACGTCGCCAGCGATGGTGGTGCCATGCAGGTAAATGCCTTCACCGCCATCCACGTAGGAGGGTGAAGCCGGCGGGGTCAGGGGCAGCGTGGAACGGATGGTGCCGGAGTTGATGACACTTCCACCGATGGTCGTCGCGCCGATCTCAAGGCCCTCGTAACCCCCATTTTTCATAAGAATGTTGCCCGCCTGGACCACGTCCCCGGTGACAGTTCCCGGGCTCAGGTTTTGCGGGCCCGACCAGAACAGCGGGTCCAGGGCAATCGCACGGA
This sequence comes from Pseudomonas sp. SED1, assembly GCF_034044025.1. Taxonomy (NCBI): domain Bacteria; kingdom Pseudomonadati; phylum Pseudomonadota; class Gammaproteobacteria; order Pseudomonadales; family Pseudomonadaceae; genus Pseudomonas; species Pseudomonas sp. SED1. Next base: position 62,283 of record NZ_JAXCIS010000234.1, on the reverse strand, counting down.
TGGCGGCGCCTTGGGAATCCAGAGTGATGTCGGCACGGTTGATCAACGAACCCTGGATAGTGGTGTTGGCCACACCCAGTCCGGCAGGGTTGGTAGTGGTCGGCACCACTACTTCGGAGAACGTCCCGTTGATAATCAATGACTCATTAAAGCTCTCGCCGACCCAAATATTCTTGCCCTGCCCCAGGTCGAATTCCACCGCCAGCGCTTGCGTACTGATTGCGCCGACCATGAGTGCCAACAGGCTTTTCTGGAACTGCTTACGCTTCATTTCAAACTCCATGAACTACATTAAAAGCCGCCAATAGGCCCGGCGGCAGTAGGTGTACTGAGAGAGGGATCAATTGATCCGATGCATTCCCCCCGGGTGCCTTTCTGAAACGCAGGCGCGCAAATATGCACCGCAGCCGGCGATGACAGAGAAGAGGTTTTGGGGGCGAGGTTCACATTAATCCTTAATGTCATTTGAAAACGCTGCAGTCCATGCAGCCCGACCGGTTGCGGGTGGGCGGGGTAAAGACAATGGGATATACAAAATGTTCAAGATGCTGCGCGTTATGGCACCGTGGCCTACCGCTCAGGCTCAAGCGCTAACCGAACAAAAAACTCGGGCACATCCTGCGCGACCGGCTCGGCATACTGGCGATCCATACCGATAAAGGGGATGCGCACAATTGGCATCGAAGCCTCATTGGTGTCAAAACCGTAGCCTTCCCCACCACCATCGCAAGCAAATAGAAAGATGCCCGGGGCATAGGTTCCAACCTCGTACTCTCGATTGAAGTCAGCCAATTCCTGCGCTTGCCAGAAGACGATGTAATGGTCGCCGATAAAGCCATCACCGCCATCGTGTGCTTTGAGAAAATCGAGGTAGCTCGGCGGGAGCGCGACGCCCAGGGTGGCGTTGAGGCCGTCGACAAATGCAGCCTCGGCGGGGCCGTTCAGTTGGCCTTCGGTGAAGTTGTAGAGCTCCATGCCTGCCTCCTTTCGATCAAATCTTTTACATAAGCCAGCTTATTCAAAATGAAGCTCGAAAAGTCTTCAGACACGACTTCAACCTCATCGATTTCAGCGTCCAGCTCAACGATCGCCCAATTGCTCCGAGTATCAAAAGCGTATGAAACCTCGCAGGAGTCCCCCGCGAAGACATACAGCCCGGCATAGATGCCCGCGTCTGCATCGGCTAGAGCGGTATACCTTACCGGCCCATCACTCACATAGAGCGCACAGTCCAGCTCACCAAACCCAAAGGTGGCAAGGAACTCCAGATAGTCAGCAGGAACACCATTGCGACTCGCGGCATCCACCTTGCTCAGTATCAAGTCGACGTTATCTATACGGTCGCCAAAGTCCCCTTCATAGCCCACAGCCGAGGTAATCTCGCTGATCAACTGTCGTATTTCAGATGTGTTTTCCATTGTCACTCTCCTGGTATTTCCTGATCTGCTCGCGGAGTTACTTGAGCTCTTTCACCAGATATCCACCGGAGATCTGCGTAATACCCGTCAACGCGCGGCGCAACGCCTCAGGATCAGTGCGATAAGTGAGCGGTGTGTAGCCGTAGACATTCTGACCATTGAACGGCGTGACCGTCTCCACCGTGCGCCAGAGCATCTCGTCGCCACGGTCCATGCGCGCCACCACGGTGAGCGTTGGGTAGACCACGCTGCTGAAACCCTGGGTCAGGCGAAAACCCCACTCGCCCACCGTCAGTTGAATCTGCGCGTCGGCCGGCTCGTCGTCACCCACCACTTTGAGCGATGACGTCTTACCCAAGGCATCGATAAAGGCCTGCTTGAGCAACACGCCCAAGTCGATATTTTCGGCGTCCATCACCGTGAGGATCGCCGCCGGCGTCGACATCTCGGCCAGTTGCCCCGCCTTCATGCCGGCGGCAAACCCCGCGCCGCTCAAGGCCGCCGTGCCCAGCTTGGACGCGCCGCTGGCCATGCCGACGCCCGCGCCAAGCCCGGCGCCCAGGGCTGCACCCCAGGCTTGTTCACGGCCCATATAGACCATGTTCTTTTCCCACTTTACGGGCAGCACTTTGACCGTCTTGACCTGCGCACGATGCTCGGGCGTGAGGGGCTGGCTGACGCAGCCGCCGAGGATGAGGGTGGAGAGGAGAATCAGGAGAAGGTTTTTCACATCAGTCCTTTAATGTTGGTGGTGGGTTCAACGCCAGTGTGTCGGCAATGGGGGTGAAGACATGAGGCCTTGTGATTGGGCCAGTACTTTGCTGCCTTGCGTGGGTTTGGGTGCGGGCTTATAGTCCGGGCCGTCGCCCACATGGCGATTCAGGTTTGGCGACCTGACAACAGAGCGCAAAAGCATCCCGCTTCTATGCAGGTGTTTTTGCACCCGCAAAGCTGTGCATGATATGGCGGCTGTGCGTGGGAGACCTTCGGGTCTGCCGGTTTACTCTGTTGCCGGTTCGCCAACCTGCGTACAGCTGCCACCCATTCGTTTGGCGACGAATGAGTGGTGGCTTAATCCACCAACAGAGTACTGACAATGAATCGATACATGCCCCTCACGGGCCACGACTGCACCGTCCCCGCCCTGATTATCGACACCCATGCGCCCCTCGATGTCCTCCACGACGCCGCCGTGTACCGGATTCGCGCCGTCACCCAACTGCTGGAAAACCTTGCCTTCCGTGAACAGCTCAGCAGCGATGCTGTGGTGCTTCAAGACTTCGCCCAATTGCTGGCTATTCCGCTGCGCGATGGGTGTGATTTGCTGGATGTCATCGGTCGCAGGCTCAATGCCGATCCATCCTGAGTAAAAGCCGGGCGGCCTGGGTGCCGCCCCTTTAACTCGGTTAAACAACCTCACTTACCATGAAGCAAAACTTTTAAAGCATCTTTAGAAACGCACACTATGCGTGCCCACTCTTCTTTTTCCAAATACTCTTTATCAGAAAGATCAGTACCATACTTATCAAAAAGCGCGTCAATAGCTTGAACCACGTCCTCGATGGCTCTAGCTTCCTGATCATTTTTCAAAACTAGCCCTATCCAAGTGTATGCATTTTCAGCGAGCCCTGTATCGTCATATAAAAAATGTATTGTGTAATCAAGTTCATCATAAGCTAAATCCGGCGATGAACGCTCTACCCAGGCACGGTACTGGTAATCTGAGTCCGACAAGCCTGCCAGATAGGAAACCAGCTCCTCTCTCATACTCGGAAACTTTAATTCGGAGCGTTCCAAGTTCTCCATTTTTTATACTCACTGGTCAAAGGGGACGGATTGATTTAATCGACCCACGTTAAAATATTTGGATAAAACCGCGCCACCTACGGCTCTTGCATCCTTACTCATTAATACATACGGGAGAAATGCTCATCAACAGAAGTTCCAGACCAAAAGCGCACGTCTGAAAACTTCAGCGTTTCAGAAACAACAATTATACCCCTAAGCTCAAAAGGAATATCTTCTATATTAGCCTTGACACTAGGAACCAAATACCGAAAATAGTCTCCCATTTCGGATTCTCCATCATAACCTGAAGGGTAGTCCTCTCCAGGCACGCTACCTTCTATAGCATGGTATAGATAGACACCTTTAATCGCTGGAAGATTATATTCGGTTAATCTGATTTGAGGTGATGATCGATGCGCTATCCATGCTTTCACTTCCGCCTTAGACACTAGGTGCCGATATGCATAAGCAGAATATAGATCAAGAATAGCTTTACCGTTTTTGGCTTCAGGATATTCTTTGTAGCTTTCAGACTCTTCCCACAAATACTCACTTAAGCTATCAAGCTTCTGCTCCACATCCGCCACTTCCAACAAAACTGTTGGTAACGGCCCAAAACAGTTATTCACCATGATGGCAATAGCGCCCGCTTTATCCATGGCAAACCAAGTAACGACACCTCCAAACCCCGGAATCCAATGCTCATCAATAGTCATTATTTACTCCTCGGCCAAGATTAAAGCTGCCGCTTTTACTACGAAGCTGATCATATATAGGCATGATAGTCTTGAGGATGAGGTCCTTTATGACCAAGAACAGCTATTTTGTTAATAGCATCATCCAAATCGAGTTCGCCCCCTTTACGTCTTTTTCTACAGCCGAGATGTTCCTACCGCAGCTAAATAGACAAACTGGGATCAGACCAAAATAAAAACAATCCGTTAATAAAATCGTGATCTGGCCCCGTGTCCTTCTTAAATTCAAAATCACTTCAACGATCAGCGTTGGCAAATAGATAAGCACTCAACTTATCAGACAAGCCTATCCGCTCAATATAATCAACAATATATACAGCAGAGCTCTCGTCCGCCTCACATATCGGCTCAGACATTTGCTCTTGTAGCCCTGCAATTTTATAGGCCTTATTCGCAAAAAAACCGACCACCAACAATATTAAAATTAAACTATTTTGTTCTACGCTTTCAGTTGCAAAATTTCCTTCTGCCAACGGTCCGCTCTGCATCTCATCGGAGTCTAGGTAATATGCTAAGTCATCGGCACTGAGCCCTCGATCAGACAACCATCGCCAACATCTATCAACTGCCTCCTGACATTTTTCTTGCGTATCACTCGCCGCATCAAAATTACGTAGAGCATAATCAAGCAACAGAAGGAAAATTGAGGCTTTCTTAATCCACATCATACTATTAATGACTTTAAGGGCTTCTTTATTGTCCATTAACTATTCTCCCATCTTTAACTAGGAAAGTAGGGGACAGACCACTATTCTTCTCCCCCCAGAAAAATCGTGATCTGACCCCGTTTTCCTTCACCTGTGGTCCGCCTCTCTGTACCCCGGCTATTGCGCTGCACGCCAAGCGTGAATAGCTGCCGACTCAAACCGATGAACACACCTATTTTTTTGCGCATCTACTCGACGGCACCTCTGCGACAGCGCCAGGCGCCTCTACGCCGGAGAGCAACCGAATTACCCCACCGCATTGCCCGCCCTGCCTCTGAAGGTATGCCTCATAGTCTTTACCCGCCTCAGGAACAAACACGCGGGGATCTGGCACACAAAACGCCTCGCCGGAAAGCATTTTCATCACGACTACAGACGGTAAACCCGCGGGTATAACAAACTCCGCGTAAGACTCGCCGTAGCTCAGGTGATCACTTCTCCAGGAAGCAGGCATTCCGACACTTCGTTTGGTGTGTTGCCCCAGGGTGGAATTGACCTTATCCGCAACGGTATAACCGTAGGCATAAAGAGGCTCTTTACTCGAAGCGCAGTCTTGTCCGGGATTGATGGCAACCGGCAAACCGTTATTCCCAAAAAGGCGGATGCGTGCGGTGGTTGCCTGATCGTAGGGAATAGGCTTCTCATAGCTAGTGGAGCCGCAGCCACTCAGGAACAAAGCAGAAAAGAAGGCTAGCAAAAGATTCTTCAAGATAACTCCCAAGCTCACATATCAAGCTGTTATGGGTAATTGATTAAGGGGTGAATAGGGACAGACCACCAATATCTGCCTTCTCAATAATCGTGGAGTGATCCCGATTTTCCTAACCTTATAGATAAAGCTCTTTAACAGCTGAGATTTCTGCAGCAACCAGCTCGAATTTAACACCCAACCCACCCTTCTCGGCCTCACTCAATAAATCAAACTTTCTACATGCATCAGATAGAACTTCCAACATATCCTGAGCATATACACTCTCCTTCGAAAGTTTAACTCCATGAACTGCACCCCACTTATATATAGCTGTTTGCAAAACAACATTAGTGACAGGGTCATCATTATGGAGAAGCTCAGACTCATCTTGTACGTAGGCGAATGCCTGCTCAGGCTTTAAATTCAGCTCTCCCAACGCCTTATTGTAAAGCCGCTGCACTACCTGCTGAATTTCGTCATACGTAATTTTTTCGTAGGGCATTATTTATCTACTGGAGAAACAGGGGTCATAGCACTGTTAATACTTTAATTAGAAAAACATTGCCTGCTCTATATTTCTCGTCTTATAGGACAACGCATTTCAATTAGATAAATCCGCCCCTTTTTCTTTTTTTAGCTCCCGACCACATGGATTGATCATCTGCATTATCTCTGTATTTGTTGTATAGACAATAGCAGGAGACTTCGTAACATAAGTTGCCTCACTGGTCCGCCCGGAGGCTTCTACAAAATTACCCTCTGGCCCGACATAAGCTTTTTTGCCTGGCTGCACCATGACGTCGAGCATGAGTTTTTTCTTCTTCATGTCCGGTTTATTGTGCACATCGAATGTCCAAATCTGCAGCCCATACTCTTTGGTGAATAAATAGAAATTCGGCGATGTCTCTCTGGACTCGTAGAGGTGGGCGCACATGACGTCACTGACCGTTACTGTTAAGTCGGGTTTGTAGTGCTGACCGCTATAACTGGCAAGTATCAGCTTTGTACGTGTCTGTACCGCAAGTGCATCCTGTGGGTGACACGGGATCATGTCACCATAAGGATAGGTGCACCAAGTCACCTGACTCATCGTGACAATCTCGTCAGGCCTTACGGAAAGATCCTTTTGGATGGAAATCTGGTCCTCGAGCCTTTCGTAGGGAATTCCTGCGCAGCCTGTTAATAGAGTTAGATTGAACAGGGTGAAGAGGTAAAGAGCTTTCCGGTATACGCTCCAATATTTCATTGTTGAAGTTCCTTTTCTGCTGCCATGATTTTTTACCGCTACTAAATGGACAAGCCGACTCAAAGGGGACGGATTTATTTAATCAACTCATCTGGAGTTCTATATATTTAAATAAATCCGTCCCCTTTACGATAGTCTCTTTTCGGCAATCCTGTTATATCATCGACCGAGAAATAGGGGTCAGACCACCATTAATACTTTAATTAGAAAACCGTGGCCTGAACCCTATTTCCCGCGCCCGACTCTCGCTCTAATTCACGCGTTAAACAAAACTTTTCTCAGCAAGTCCTGCCTCTCTGCCTGAGCCCCTACGGCTGCAGTGAAGCACTGGTTATAGGCAGCAATCTTCAAAACGCCGCCCAAATCTTCTACTGCAAAGCAGTCGATATCCATTAACTTCTTTTCGTCGACACCCACTAACTGAAGCAAGGATTTGCTTACCCACATGAAAGCGCCAACCGCCTCAATGTAGCCGTTTCTTAAAATCCAACGCCCAGGATTTTTTGATATATCTACGATCTCTTGGGTCAGCGGAAAAGGCAGCCCATTACTTTTCTTAGGCAGATGAGCGTGCTCAACGCGCTCAACTTCAAAGAGCGTAAGACTCTCGGCATTTTGCCATCGATCATACTCGCCGTCGTAAATTCGAGCCTGAACAAAGCCGGGCTCATCGATTAACGCTTCAATCAAAGGCTGTGCCACTTCAATCGAATTCGCCAAGTGTTTTATATCAAGCCGATAAAACGCTTTATCTGCCACATACGAAAACTCGACAGAACCGTTTGCCAGCTCAATAAAAAAACTCTGACACTTGTTTTTCTTCAAGTAATTCGAAACGTCCGCCAACCCTATTTCCTTGCCGGTAAAGCCATCAATGACGGCATCCTCATTAAAGTTTTTGAGCTGTTGTATTAGCCGCCCCCATACAACTGAAGCGCCATCATGTAGCCTCTCGCTAAAGACAATTTCAATTTCAGCCATATGATTAGCCACCGAACTCTTTAATAATCACAGTAATATTACGTTGCTTTCCATACTCTATAAGCTTGCTCGCGTCAGCCATTCCGCCCGGTTGAACTCGGATGTCCAAAATTTTCGTTGCCGGTACGCCATCCACGGTAATTTTTGAACTTTGCAAGGTGTCCATATGGGTTCTCATGTCATAAGACCACCCTTTACCTCGGGTATCAATCGTTTTCAAACTCACCACATTAGTGTCGAGTTGGAAGTCAATAACTGGGAAGTTATTGGATTTAAAGGGTTGCCCGGTCTTGGGATTGATGAGGTTGTCCGTCCGGGCCCAGTCCTTATAGTCCGTATCAGTAAGCGTTGTCTCAATCTGCCTACCTCTCGCCCGAGGTTCAAGATCCCAAACATTTTTGCCGTTTTCCGGCGGCATTAGATCCGGCCTTGAAGGTGGCGGGGTCTCTCTCTTACTGGCCGCAACGGCGCGCTTGTAAGCCAAGGCTCCCGCCGCTGTACCTAACCCAACTGCAAGCGCGATTTTGAGATCGTTCGTAATTTCCTGCGCCTGCGCGTCGCTCAAATTCCATTTTGCTTTAAGCGTATCGACCATCGCCCCGACCGTGTGCTCAGTCGTCGCTGTCGCTAACATCTCCTGGAATTCAAAGTTCGAATTAATGAGGTTTTGTACTGCTTCTCGAGCCTTCGGCGAGCCGTACTCCACGATGTCTTTGATTGGGTTGAGATCCGCCATGGTATTGGCGACTTCTTTAGACCGCGCTGCACACGTAGAAGGATCAGCCTTACAGCCGGCGATCGCGTCAATATCTTGTTGAAGACTCAACTCTTTGAATTTACGTGTGGTGTCTTCAATGCAGGAAGTGTCCGTGCACGCCGCTATCTTCTTGGCTGCTCTCTCAAGCTGATTGTGGTTCAGATAGTTATATTGCGTTGCGTTTTGCGCCACCCAACTACCTTTTTCCAGCGCAGCCGCGTCCACGTCGCCTTGTGCTGCTGCCGCCAGCACGCCGACGATCTGCGAACTCATCGTAAGCAAGTTATCGTCGCCTTTAACCAAGCCGTCCAGATGGGTGACCAATGCCTCGCTCGCCCCTGCTGCCAAGGCGCCGGTCTTGAAGTCTCCTCCAGTGGCCTCTGCCAGCAACCCACCGACCATGGCGTGAATCGCAACTTTCGGTGCGGAACCGTCTGCGAACACATTCTTGGTGTAATTACCCAACAAATTGAAACTGGCAGCCGCCAAGGTATTGAACAACGCGTTTTTCAGCGCATCGCTGGCACTGCCACCTTGTCCGAGCGCCTTGCTCAACAGCATGGACGTGCCGCTCTGCAGCGTTTGGTTGGCTGCGAATTGACCAACACCGCTCCAGCTATTCAGGATGCCCGGCGTTGTAATTTTCCCAGTCGCCGTGTTTGTTTCGGTTCCAGTCCAATCACCGAAAAACTCTGCCGTCAGACCTGCCGTAGCACCCGCAATGACGTACCCCTTCATAGCATCCGAAGAAGTCACATCTTTAAGCACCGCGCCAAGGTTGCCTCGATTATTAATCACACTGACGGTCGCGTTCGTTGAGGCTCCCGCCGCAACCGCGCCTGCGACGGCGCCCACCGTACTTCCGCCTGCAGCGGCGGCGGCCATAGGCCCAACCACTGCTGCCATCACAATCGCAATAATGATCTGCGAAGCCGGCCCCAACCCCGAGTTGCTGTACTTGAAGCTGTCGTGGATTTCCTTGACCTGACGCCAATCCACATCACCGCGCTTTTCCGCTTCCTTGATCCACGCCAACTGCGGATCCGCCTTGACCATCGCATCAATGGACTGGCTGACGGTTTGCTGGTTAACCTGGTTGATGTCGATTTTCAAACCATCGACGGCTTTGATTGCCACGTTGCCTTCGGCAATCAACTGGCTCTGACGCAGGGTTTCATCAGTATTGCCCTTGCCTTTGGAAGAGACCCAAAACGCATTGTTGTTAGTCTTCTCGTGGCTTTCCTGATGCAGGTCCTTTACCGCCTCAAAGGTGATGGCACCACCACTGTCCAGGGTGATGTCTTTCCCACTCTGAAGCTTGGCGAGCTGGTAAGTCTGATCACCACCGCTCTTAAGCACGAGGTCACCACCGGTTTTGATTTCAGTACCGACGTTGGTCACGCGAGTCACTTCGTCACGCTGGGTCTTTTTGTTGCCCCAACCGCTGACCTTTTTCATGTCATACAACGTATGCGTACTGTTCTCAGCCGCCAGCAGGTTCAACTTATCCCCGCTGTACAGATACGCCTCATTGCCCGCACTGATCTTGCTCGCCACCAGTGTGGTGTCGCGCCCGGCCTGGCTCTTAAAGTCCGCGCCCGCCGTCAGCACACTGGCCAGCTGCGTGGTTTGCTCATCGGCCGTCTTGATGCGTTTTTTACCGTCTTTTTCTTTGCCCTCGACGTTGTGCACATCGCTGACAGAGGTCACGTTGAAATCGCGCCCAGCCTGAATATTCAGGTCCTTACCGGCAGTAGCGGTGCTGCCAATAATGTTGACGTCTTGCCCAGCCTGCATGTTGACGTTGCCGCCCGCCGTGACGCTGGCGGCGAGGTTTTTGACGTCGGTGGTGATGGTGGATTTGTGCCCGCCGTCGCTGAACTCGTGTTTCACGCGCGTATCGCTGGCGGCGATGAGGTTGAGGTCGCGGCCGGCGGTCAGGGTGGCGTCGTTGCCTGCGGTGAGTGCGCCACGGTTGGTGAGGTCACGGCCGGCGTCGATGGCGAGGTTGCCACGCGCGGTAATGGTGCTCGCGCCAGCATCGGTGAGGGTGCGCATGCCGGCGCCGTCACGTACCTGGATCGCGGTGTTGTCGTTGGTGATGTCGCCTTTGAGGGCGGTAAGGCTGACTTGATTGCCTCGAATTTCGCCGCCCATGGCGTTGCGGATGCTGTCTTGGGCCAGCAGGCTCAGGTTGTTGCCGGCTTCGATCAGGCCGCCGTTGTAGAGGCTGCCGCCACTCGCGGCGCTGAGGTTGTTGCTGGCGCGCAGGGTGCCGACGTTAACTAGGTCGCCACCGGTGACGAGGTTGAGGTCGCGGCCCTGGATCAGGCTGTTGCCGCGCACGTTGCGCGATTCGGCCTGGGCCAGGTAGAGCACCGGCACGAGGACGGTCTGGCCGTCGACCACGCGGTTTTCCATCCACACGATGTCGTGGGTCAGGGCGCCGACTTGCTGGCCGGTGAGGGACACGCCGACGCTCAGGCGCAGGGCGTCTTTGCTGGCGAGGGCGTTGTCCATCAGGTAGCGGAACTGGTCGGCGTCGCTGAGCAGGCCGCCGGCGAGGAAGCGTTGGCCGGTTTGTGCGAGTACCGCGTCGCGAATCAGGCGTGTCTCGTATTGGCCATCGCCGAGGCGGCGCCAGGCGTTGTCACTGTTGAAGCCGAGTTTGCCGAGCATGTAGTCGGAGCTGAAGAAGCCCGATGCCGTGGTGAACTCGGGGTTGGTTTCGATCAGGTAGTGGCTGGTGGGGTCGGCGCTTTTGACGAACAGGCCGTATTCACCCTTGGGCAACTGGAAGTACGGCGAGGTGGTGGGGTCGACCGGGGCGAACGGCGTGCCGGTGTAGTCCACGGGCACGAAGCCACCGCCGGGGGCCACGCCCACTACAGGCAATACGCTGCCGGGCGCCTGGGCGCTCGGGTCGTTGGCGTGTTGGCTCAGGTTGATGTTGATGCCGCCGACGGGAATGCCGGTCTGGTCTTCGCCGAGGGTGCCAGTGAGTTGCGCCAGGGTGTTTTCGTGCAGGGTGCCGTTTTGCAGGGTGCGAGCAACGTTGAGGTTGACCGTACCGCCGGCTTGTAGCGTGGCCGCGTAGCCAGGGCCGCCGTTGTCGGTCCAGGTGGTGACATTACTGACCTCGGCAAAACGGTCATCGGAAGACCGCGCCTTGAGTGCTTCAAACCGCGCCAGGTCGAAGTTGCCGGCGGCGACGGCGGCATTGAACGCTGGGACGTCACGAAACTCCATCTGGTCCCAATAATCGATGTCGATCCTTTTGGGTGTACCCACGACGATGGTGTTTTGGCCGGTGCGGGTGCCCGCGCCCTGATTGAGCAGGTCGTTGGCGGTGATGCTCAGGTTGCCATTGGCCGCCAGCAGGCTGTAGCGGTTCTGGACGTTGTCGCCCTGGATCAGCAGGTCTTTGCCCGCCACCAAGCGCGCAGAGGCCGAGTCCTTGATCGCGGATTCAAGGAAGGTCTGGTTAATGGTGATTTGACCGCGCTTGAACGAGTCGTGCCCGCCGCAGTGCTGGCCGCACTGCCAATTGAGGCTGCCGGTGGTGACGGTCTGGCCCAACTCGAATTCAGCCTTGGCGTTTTCCACGAAGGCGGCGTTGATGCCGATATTGCCTTCGCTTTCCACAGTACCGGAAAGGTTGCTGAAACCTGCCGCGCGTGCGCCATTGACGGCGGCAAAGGTCAGGTTGCCCTTAGTGTAGACATCACCGTAGAGGTTGCTGAAGCTGTTACCGCGCAGGGTAAGGTCGCCGCCGCTGAACAACAGCGTGTCGGCCGCATTGGTGATGCCGTTGACCGCAGTGAGGTTCACCGCGCCCTGGGCACCGAGGGTGCCACGGTTGTCGATTTGCGCGGCGGCGATATCCAGTTGCTGGCGGGCGGTGAGGAAACCGAGGTTGGCCAGGGTGCCGCTGAGCGTCAGGCGCGCATTGGTTGCCGCCAGGCGGCCGCCGTTCTGGTTGAGAGTGTTCGCGGCGACGGTGAGGGTTTGCAGGGCCGATACGCGGCCACTGTTGGTTATATCGCCGGTGGTGATGCTGATGTCACCGTCGCTGAGCAGCTCGCCGCCGTTGTCCAGGCTGGCCACATTGAGGATCAGGCCCTTGCTGCTGGCCATGCGGTCGCCGGCCTTGAGGGTCAGACCCTGGCTGCTTTTGTACGTGAGCACTTCGTTCAGTTGCAGACGGCCCAGGCCGTCGATGCTGCCGAATGCCCAGTCAGCGGTGCCCATGCCATTGATGTTGCCCTGGCTGCCGGTGAGGCTGGCAGTGTTGATGCGGAACAGGCCGTTGCCCGCGTGCTGCAACTGGCCACCCTGGTTGTTCAGGTGCGTGGCATCGAGGCTGAAGGCTGCGCTGCCGAACTCGAGGGTGCCGTCCTGGTTGTTCAGGGTGCCGCTGAGGTTGAGGCTGCTGCTGGCACCGGCCAGCGCGCGCAGTTGACCGCGTGCGCTGTTGTCGAGGTTGCCACCGTTGAGGGTCAGGCCCTGGTTGGCTTCAATCAGGCCGCCTTGGTTGGTGAGCGTGTCGCGTGAAGTCAGGTTGAGTTGGTTGCCGCTGATCTGGCCGCCCGCGCTGTTGTTGAGGGTGTTGCCAGTGATCGTCACCTGTTCTTTACCGAACAGCTTGCCACCTTGGTTGGCCAGGGCTTCGACGGTCAGTTGCAGGTTGCCCACCAGGCTGGCCAACGTGCCGTTGCTGGCGTTGTTTACGCTGTCGGCGTTGACGGTCAGGGTGTCGCCTTGCACGGTGCCGCCGGTGTTATCCAGGCTGCCGGTATCCAGTTGGGTAGATGCGCCGCCGCTGAGCATCAGGCCTTTGCGGTTGGTCGCGTCCTGGCCGCTGTAGCTCAGGCCCTGGTTACCGGCCAGCAGCTGGCCGCCATCGTTGTTCAGGTGCTGCGCGGCGATGTCGAGGCGCTTGCCGCGCAGGGTGCCCCCGCTGTTGTCGAGGGTGGTGAGCGCCTTGACCAGCACGGCTCGCTCGCCAGCGTCGATGACACCGCCAGCGTTGGTCAGCAGGTCGCTGACGTTGAGGGTCACGTCGCCGCCATTGCTGACCAGCGAGCCTTTGTTGCTGTTGTTGAGGGTCTGCGCGGTGACGTCAACCGAGGTGCCGATCAGGATGCCGGCGCTGTTGTCCAGCCGCTCGCCTTGTACCTGCAACAGGCCTTCACTTTGAATACGGCCTTGGGCATTGAGCAATTGGCCCGGGCCTTTGAGCAGCAGGCTCACGCCCGGCGCGCCACCGGCCAGCAGGCCGGCGTTGCGGTTGTCGAGGCCGGAGGCGCGCACGTCGAGTTGGTCGCCCACCACGCGCCCGGCGCGGTTGTCGATGTCACCGCCGGTCACGTCGAGCAGCAGTTGTTTGCCGACGATTACGCCGCTCTGGTTATCCAGGTTCGCCGCGTGCAACTCGACATCGCCCTGCCCGGCCTGCAAGCGGCCTTGGGCGTTATTGAGCTGTTGCGCGGTGACGAGGGTCAACTTGCCGGTGTTGGCGCTCAGTACGCCGTTGGCGTTGCTGCTGAGGTTGCCGGCGTTGAGGTTCAGGTCGGTGCTGGCCTGGGCAAAACCCTGGCTGTTGTTGAACCCATTGGCAACGGTGAGGTTCAGTGCGCCGTTGTCGGCCTGGATCAGGCCCTTGAGGCTGTTGTCGAGGTCGCTGGCGTTCACCGTGAGGGCGCCGGCAATCAGCTTGCCGTTCTGGTTATTCAGGCTGCCGGCGTTGACGGTCAGGGCGTTGGCGATCACTTGCCCGCCGCTGTTGTTGAGTGCGGCGCTGGTCAGCACCAGGCTGCCGCCGGACATTTCGATGCGGCCTTGGCGGTTGTCCAAAGAGGCGCTGTCGAGGGTAGCGGCCTGGCCTTCACCGAAGCGAATCAACCCGCCGAGGTTGACGATCGCCGGTGCGCTGATCGCCAGGCTTTGCTCGCCGTACACACGGGCGGTGGCGCCTTGGTTGGTGAGCTTGGCGGTGCTGACGCTGACGGTTTTGCCCTGGATGATGCTGCCCTGGTTGGTCAGCGCCTGCGCGGCGGTGATCGCCAACGCGCGGCTGGCCAGCAGGTCACCGCTGGTGTTCACGGTCTGCGCGTTCACCACCAGGTCGCCGGTGGCATTGCGGCTGTTATCAGCCTGCACGCCCGCTTCGATGATGCCCGGGTTGGTGACCTTGATCGCGTTGAGTTCGATGCGCTGACCCGCGGCCAGGCTCTTTTGGTTGACCAGTTCTTCGGCACTGCTCACCTGCACATTGCCGGTGGCGTAGACCTTGTCGGTCAGGTTCACGTTCTGCGCGGTGACCTTGATATTACCGGTGGCCGCCGTCTGCGCCATGCTCAGGCGCCCATTGGCATCCAACTGGATATCCCCACCACTGGCGGCCAGCGTACCGTCGAGCTTCACGCCCACGCCGGCCTCGGTGCCCACCAGTTTGATCGCGCCGGCGTACATGCCGCCCAATGCCGAGGAGTCGATGGCCAGCTCTGGCTTGGCGCTGCCGTCATCGGCGCGCGCGGTGGCTTTCAGGCTTTTGGCATCGACGTCGTTACGCCCGGCGATCACGGTCAATTCCCGTGCGTTGATCTGCGCATTGATCTTGGCCGAGCGGGTGATGATCTCGAAGCGGTCGACGTTGCTGGCATTCAAGCCTTGGCCGTCGATGGTCACGGCGCCGCCATCGACCTGGTAGCGCTGCAACTGGCCGCTCGCGTCGAGTACCGGTTTGCCGGTGGTGAGGGTCACGTTGGGGGTGTTGATGAAGCCGCAGCCGCTGCATGTAACGCCGTACGGGTTGGCGACGATGACTTTGGCCGACTGGCCCGCCACTTCGGTGTAGCCGCGCAGTTGGCTGGGGCTGCCGCCGTTGACTTCGTTGAGGATGACGCTGGCCGCGCCGCCCTTGAGGTTGGGGTTGCCGACGATGTAGCCACCCAGTTGGGTGTTCGTCATGGGGCCGTTGGCGTTGTTGAGGATCACGCCGTTGGGGCCGACGTTGTAGTCCTTGAATTGGTTATGGGACAAGCCACTGCCATTGGGGGTGGCGATGTTCACCACCGGTACGCCATTGCCGGCCTGGCCGACGGTGGTGCCCGGCGCACTGACCACAATGCCTTCGGCCTGGGCCAGCAGCGGCTGCCAGAACAGCGCGTTGGCCAGGATCAGCACCAGGCCGCGCTTGGGCAGGCCGAAGAACGAGTCTCGCGGCTTCAGCGCAGCAGAAGGTTGGCGGGCCAGGAAGGCAAAGTGGCGAACATCCATTGTCATATTCTCGATGTAACGGGGCGTTGAATTACAGGAAGAAATCCATGCGGAAGTAGATCGGCGCTTCGCGCTCGCTCATCACTGCCGGGCGTTCCAGGGAATGGGCAAAGGTCACGCTGGTGCTGACGTATTTGCCACGGGCGAACAGCTCCAGGGAGTTGCTCGAGACCCGGCCGTGCAGGTTGTCGTTGTAGCGGTCGTTGCGGATAACGCCCTGGTCATAGCCGACGCTGGCACCGTATTCGGCGAAGGCCGGGCGCAGCCAGCTCAAGGTCACCGGACGGGCCCAGCGCACGTCATTGCGCCAATAGCCGCCGCTGTCGCCGGTCAGTTGCTGGTCCTTAAACCCACGGATCGACGACGAGCCACCCAGGCTCATGCGCTGGGGGCTGTACAGCACATCCTCACTGCGCTGACCGGTAGCCAGGCTGGTGAACGTGAACGACTCGCCCCACAGCGTGAACGGTTGCAGGTAGCTGACGGTTGCGGTGTATTTGCGGTAGTCGGGAGTTGGCGTGAGGTTGCCCAGGCGGTCGCGCTGTTGGTCGTTGCGCTGGGCATCGAAAGCGCCGATGCCGTTTTGCATGCCCAGGTCGAGGTTGACGAAGGCATTGCCGATGCGGCGGCCGTGGTTGATGCCCAGTTGCAGTTCGCTGAGGCGGTTGCTGCTGGGCTCGGTGCGCACGTCGAGGATGTAGTTGTTGGTGCGCAGGTGCGACAGGCCGACGTTTACCGACGTCTTGCTCACGTCGTCACGATGGATCACCCGCTCGGCGCGCAGTTGGTGGTTTTCGTTGTCGCCGTTCTGTTTGAATTTAAAGTCGTTGGTTACGCCAAAGGTGCGGTAATCACTCTCGCTGTAGGTGTAGCTGAAGCTCCACCAGCCCCACGGCACGTTGTAGTAGAGCATGGTGTTTTTCGAGGTTTTCTGGTGGTCGCTGACGGCATCGTGGCCGCCGCGCAACACCAACTGGTCGGCCAGGCCCAGCGGGCTGTCCCACTCAAGACCCGCGCCCCACTGCTGTTCGCCGGTGCTTTTCTGCCCGTCGTTATTGCGTGACAGGCTGGCACGCCAGGGTTTTTGCGGGACGTTCTTGACCTGCACTTCACTGCCGCCCACCTGGCTGCCGGGGGTCAGTTCCATTTGTGCCTGCTTGGACGGCAAGCGGTTCAACTGGTCCACCAACTGCTCGATTTCCCGCAGGTTGAGCTGCTCGCCAACCTTGCCGGGAAAGGCCATGGCCAGTTCACGCGGGGACAGGTTGCTGCCGTCGGCGCCCTTCAAGCCTTCGAGTTTGCCTTCCACCACCAACACCTGGAGGTGGCCGGTGGATAGGTCCTGCTGCGGCAAGTAAGCACGGCTGGTGACCATGCCTTTGTCGATGTAGTAGTCGGTGATCGCCTTGAGCACTTGATTGAGCTGGGACACGCCCAGGCACTGGCCGATATAAGGCTTGAGCAGGCGCTCGCGGTCGGCCGCAGGCAGGCTGTCGGCGCCCTTGAGTTCGATGTCTTTGATCGGGAAGCAACGGGTGTCGGCCGGGGTGGCAGGCGCTTCGGGCTTGGCTTCTTTGCCGGGCAGTTCCTTGAGGTCTTCAAGGCGCCGGCGCTGTTCTTCCAGCAGACGGTTTTGCCGATCACGGATCAGGTCCTGATCGCCAGGCGTAGGCGCAGCCGTCGCACTATTGAGTGCAAAGCAAGTCAGCAGGCAAACGCCCAGCAGCAGCCGAGTCCGTGGCAGTAATAAAGACATGTTCGATCCGTCGAGAAAGCGGGGGCCGGCAAACTAACATCGAACTTCCGGTCGGCCAAGAATCTGACTTAGTTGGAAGTTATGTTTAATAGGCCTTTAAGTTGCTGATTATTAACAATAAATAAATCATGCAACGCTTAATCGCTTGCAATTGGAATTTTTATTCCGACAAGCGGTAACAGTATTGATACAACTTCGGCTAAGGGGCTTACAATTGCCATTACTTAGCCATCAATCCCGTATCACGACTGGTTAGTAGCCAAAAAACCGGAAAAGTTCGCGGCTACTTTGTGAATTGGATCCCACTTTTCGGCATTCAGGTTAACCGACCTCTTTCGCCCGCTCCTGCCCCGGCACCAGCTTCAACCCTGGCCGCTCCACATGGCGGGATACATGCGCTGTCACTTCCTGCACGCCACCTTCATGGTCGTTATGAATCACCAGCACACCCGGGCGGCGCAGTTGCTCCAGGTCACCTTCCCCCAGGCTGAAGCTGTGGCTCAAACGCTGGTCGCTCAAGGCCTTGGCCGCCGAGCGGCGCTGGGCAAAGCGCTTGCCGCGCTGTTGCTGGTAACGCGCCCAACCGATCAGTACCACCGCGTTGAACACAGCGATCCACAGGTAAATCTGCAAGGTATCCAGTGCCGCAAAAATCGGTGCATCAATGCGCGGGCCGCCGTGGCTGTCGAGCATCGGCACCATGCCGCGCACCAGCAAGAGGATCAGGCCAGCCCAGGCCAGCAGGGTCAGGAATACGTCGATCGCCCACATCACCGGGCGCTGTTGGGTTCGGATCAGGTTCATGGTTGCAGTTCCTTGGTGGGGGCTTTGATACCGCGATCCGGGCTGACCCAGCGCGCGCGTTTCTGGTGTTGCCGAAACAACACTTTGGGGAAGCTGACCAGGGTGGTGAACAGGCTGACCAGCCAGAACACCAGCGGGTACCAGACGGTCCAGAACAGGGTTTTCCACAGGCCCTTTTCATAGCGCCGGTCGATCATGATGCTCACCGCGAATTGCACCAGGCACACCACTGCCAGCAACAGGCCGGTAAAGGCCGGCGGCATCAGCGAGTCGACGGCGATGGCGGCGGGCAGCATCACGACTTTACCCACGGCCCAGAAGATCACCGAGAGCAAAAAGGTGAAGGCCCAGCCGGTGGACAGGCAGTACTCGAACAGCAGCGGCCACAGGTAGCGATGGCGCCATTGCCAGATGCCCCGGATGTTCTTGAACAGCACTTCGGCGCCGCCCTGGGCCCAGCGCAGACGCTGTTTCCACAGGCCGCCGAGGGTTTCCGGCATCAGGATCCAGCACAGTGCGCGGGGCTCGTAGAAGATGCTCCAGTGGTCCAGTTGCAGCTTCCAGCTCACGTCGATGTCTTCGGTGATCATGTCGGTGCTCCAGTAGTCGACCCGGTCCAGGGCCGCCCGCCGAAACGCCACCACCACGCCGGAGACGGTGAAGATCCGCCCGAAGACCCGCTGGGTGCGCTTGATCAAACCGATGATCGAAGAGAACTCGCCCACCTGCACCCGGCCGATCAAGGTCGAGCGCGTGCGAATGCGCGGGTTGCCGGTGACGGCACCAAGGCGCGGGTTGTCGAGCATCGGCGCCACCAGGTACGCCGCGGTGTTCGACGAGAGCAACGCATCGCCGTCGATGCACACCAAATATTCGCTGCGTGCTGCTACCGCGCCCATGCGCAGGGCCACGGCCTTGCCCTGGTTTTGCGCCAGGTGCAGCACCCGCAGGCGCGGCTCTTTCAGCGCCAGCGCATCGAGCACCGCGGCGGTGTTGTCGCTGGAGCCGTCGTTGATCGCGATCACTTCAATGTTGCGGTATTGCTGGGCCAGCGCGGCGCCGATGGTCTCGGCAGCGTTGTCGCCTTCGTTGTAGCAAGGGATCAGGATCGAGATAAGCGGCTCGCCGGCGAGTACCGGCGCCGGGGTGTCATCCGCCCACGGCCAGTGGCGCTCCCAGTGCAGCCAGAAGTACAGGCCGCCGGCGATCCACAGGCCGGACATAAACAGCGGATAGAAGAATACGAAGTCCATCAGGAACTGCCCGGTGACCAGAAAGATCAGGCCAAGGGGCACACCCAATACCAACGACAAAACGATAAGCGCGAGGATTCTGTCGAACATGAGTCAAGGATTCCACTGGTTGGAAAGGGCCGGACGCACGGTTTTCAGATCCGGCGAATTCTCCAGGAAGTTGTCGGGGTAGTAGCCAAAACTGGTCACGCCTTGACGCTTGAGCACGCCCATCCACTCGGCCATTTGTGCGCCGGAAAGATCCGGGGCAGCCTGGGTGCGCCAGTCCTTGGCTTGCAACTCAAAGACGGTGCGTTGCAAGGCGCCGGGGCGGGCCTTGACGGTGGCCACGAGTTTTTCCAGCCAGGCATTGGAGCCCTTGAGGTCCTGGCCTTCCATCAATGGCATGGCCATCGGCGCAGTCCAGTCGTAGCTGGTGAGGAAGTCGTCGAGGTTCTGCGCGAACCAGGCTTCACTGCCCGGATTGAGCATCGGCTCGGCGAAGATATTGCGTGCGGTCTGTACTTGTGGGCCGCGCAGCGTGCGGACCTTGGCGGTCAGCTCATGGGTGAAGTCGATCAGGTAGCGGCTCTTGAAACGGGTCCAGCGCTGCATCACCGCAGGGTCGGCGCGCAGGGCTTCGATGGTGTCCGGCAGGCCGTTGGCGGCGTAGGCCTTGAGCGCCAGCGGGCTGGCGTCTTCAAAGTCCGACAGCACCGCGTCGTCGTGGAACAGCACGCCGTCGATGGCACTGGTGCGGGCCAGGTCTTCGTAGATTTCGCCGATGATCTGCCGCACCTTCGGATCGAACGGCGACAGGCGCTGGTACTGGTCCGGGTCGATGGCGACCTTGCCGGTTTCCGGGTCCCAACGGGTGACACGGGGCAGCTTCGAATCGAGGGCGAAGCTGAGCACCGGCATCCAGGCAAATACGTTTACGTGAGCCCGAGTGCGCAGTTGCCAGGTGACGCGGTTGAACAGGTCGGCGCGCACCGGCAAATGGCGGTTGGGGAAGTACAGCGAATGCACCAGGCCATCGCCCTTGGGGTCGGCGAAAGCTTGCAGGAATACGGTGCTGGCGCCCATGTCGACCACGCGCTGGATCAGCTTGTCGAGGTTGCGCACCTGCTGCTCCGGGTCCGGATCGTAGACGTTGTCCAGGTCCACATGCAGTACCCGCAATGGCGCTTCTGCCTGGGTCGCGACGATGGCGTTGGCGTAGTGCTCGCCGTCCGGGTCGGAGGCCACCAGGAAACGCGGGCTGCTCATCAGGTTGCCGAGGCTGTCGAGACCGTCTTCCAGGGTCAGGGCCATCTGGTAGCCCTGCTCGCCCACGACGGCCAGTGAAGTACCGTCGGCGGCGCCATATGGCCACACCCACACACGCGGTGCCTTGCCGGTGACGGCGCGGATCTTGTTGGAGATGGCCGCCACGTCGGTGCGCATCCGTGCCTGGAACTGGGCTTCGGTTTCGTAGCGATTGGTCGCAGGGTCAAAGCGTCGGGTGGTGGCGGCCGGTTGCAGGTTGCCCTGTGGGTTGGCCAGCACGCCTTTGTGATTGGCGTCGGTGTGCGCGGCGATTTCCACCAGGCCGGATTGGGCGATTTCGCGCACCTGCTGCCAGGTCAGGAAGTCCGAACGCGGCCGTGGTGTGCCGGCGAAATCCACCGGCTGGTTCAGCGGCGTATCCACCCATGAGCCCACCGGCGCCAGCAACGCGTGCCAGTTGTAGCTGCGCAGGATCGGCATCACACGGGTGTAGAAGCTCGCGTAGCCGTCGTCGAAGCTGAGCATGATCGCCTTCGCCGGCAGCTCCGGGCCGCCGTTGCGGGCGGCGAGGATCTGGTCAACGGTGACCGGCTGGTAGCCGTTTTCCCGTAACCACGCCAGCTGTTCGATCAAACGCTCGGTACGCACCGCCACCACCGCCTGATCGGGGTCGCGGTCCTCGATGTCGTGGTAGGCGATACCGAGAAAGTGGTTCTTCGGCCACGGCGCTTCGTTGGCGGGCTTGAGCCGCTCGGCGGGTGGAGTGAAAGGCGCGGGTTGCTGGGCGCAAGCGCTGCTCAGCATTAACCCCAGGGCCAACAGGCAACGGGACAAAACAGGCATGATCGGACTCTTCTAGAAGCGGTAGGTGAGGTCGACGATCAGGCGCAGATCGCTTTCGCGCTCACCGTCATAAGGTCGGCTGATCCAGCTGAGGTTGGCGCCGGTTTCGAGCACGTCGTTCCAGCGAAACCGCTGGCCGTAGCCCACCAATGCAACGCCGCCGGTGCCGTAATCGCGCTGGCTGTAGGTGCCCGCCCCCACCTGGAACTGCTGGCTCCACTGGGTTTCGTAGCGGTGGTAGAGCACGTGGTTGACGGTGGCCGTGGGCAGCACGCTGAAGTCCGAGCGCGGGTTGAAGTACGGCGTGTCTTCCTTGGTGTTGCGGCTGGTGCCAACTTCCAGGCCCAGATCGACTTGCACCCCCGGCGAGCTGTACACGCCCTGGCGTCCGGTGAGCAGTGCTTCGAGGCGGTTGTTGCCGTCGCTGAAATGGGACGGGCTGAGGGCCAGTTTCCATTCGCGGCTTTCGTTGGCGCGCCAGCGGATAAAACCGCTGCCGCCGTTGGCGGTGATGTCGGCGTTCAGCGCCCGCAGCGGGGTGCTGGCGGAGAGGTAGTCGAGGCTACCGCCGTACTGCCATTGGTCATTGATGTCCCGCGCAATCGCGACCCGCGCGCCTTGCTTGGAGCCAAAGCCGTAGGAGTGATTGGACACTTCGGCTTCGAGGGTCATGTCGCGGGTGCGCCGCTCTACACCGAGGCGCTGCCAGCGGTGTTGGCCGTTGCCTTCTTCAAAGTCGGCAGTGGCGTAGCCGACACCGCCGAACACGCGCCAGTCTTCATCGATGGGCGGGCTGTAGAGCAAGGTTTCGATGCCGAAATCGCGGCTGCCGGACACCGCGCCCGCACCGTTATCGCCGCCACCGTTGCTTTTGCCGGTGTAGGCCTCGACGCGCAATTCGGCCATGTCATGCACATCCCGCAGGCGGCTGAGGCGCTGCACCTGGCGGTTGTCCGGGGCGCGGTCGACCACGTCGTCGGTGAGTGCATCGAGCTGGCGCCACTCCTGCAGATCCAGGGCGGTATGGCCTTGGGAGACTTCCAGGCCGATGTCGCGCGGGGCCTGGGCTTCGGTTTCCTTGAGGGTGTTTTCGGCACGCCGTGGCCAGTCGCGGGCGCGGTACATATCAGCTTGGGCCAGGCGCAGGCCGATATTGCCGGGCGCCTGCTGCACCAGGGCTT
Organism: Pseudomonas sp. SED1; assembly: GCF_034044025.1. Taxonomy (NCBI): domain Bacteria; kingdom Pseudomonadati; phylum Pseudomonadota; class Gammaproteobacteria; order Pseudomonadales; family Pseudomonadaceae; genus Pseudomonas; species Pseudomonas sp. SED1. Next base: position 39,574 of record NZ_JAXCIS010000234.1, on the reverse strand, counting down.
CCAGGCCTTTTTCGCTGGCGGGAAGGTCGGCGCCATAGGTGCCGGCCTGGGCGGCCAATTGTTGGGCGTCCATCCAGGCGTCGTTGGGGTTGCCGATGGGCAGGCCCTTGAGTTCGACCCGGGGTTTCTGGGTGCTCGCCAGGTTATCGGCGACTTCGCGGGCCTCCACCACCTGATCGTTTTCGAGCAAGGCGTAGAACAGCGCGGTGCTGTCTTCGACGTGATCACCCGCATCCGCATCGCTGGCCACCAGCGCCTGGCGATACAGCGGGGCGGCCTTTTCCGGCTGGCGTTGGTCGAGGTAAGCGGCAGCAACCCAACGCAGCGCGTAGGTCGGCAGTTGCACACCTTCGCCCTTCAGCACTTCGTACTCGCGGACCACCTCGGCGGTGCGTGCCCGGGCCTTCAGCGCGCCCAGGCGGTCGATGCGCCAGCGCACCACGTCGTCATGGGCAGTGGCATCCGGTGTCCAGGTGGTGAGCAGTTGGTCGTAATCCTTGAGGGCGCGGTCGGCGATGACATAGCGCTCTTTTTCACTGCGTGAGGCGAACTCGGCCAGGCGCACGCGCTCGGCGGCCAGGTCGCCTTCGAGGCGGCGCTGGGTGACCGGGTCCAACAGGCCCGGGCGCCGGGCGGCCAGGCGCAGGGCTGGTTCCGGCAGGCGCGCGCGTTGCAGGGCGACGATGTATTCGCGGGCGACTTCGGGTTTGTTGCCGGCGCGGATGAAGGCCTGGTCGAACTCGAACAGCGCGTCATAGGTTGAACCGGCGCGAGTCAGGGCGTAACCCAAGGCCATGCGGCGGTCGGCGTCGTCGGGTTTGGCGGCCACTAGAGCGCGGGTGCGCTGTACGGCTTCAGCAGTTTGGCCGGCGTCGGCCTGGGTCAGGGCGAGGCCCAATTGCAGGTCCGGGTTATTCGGCTCGCGTTGCAGCGCCTGGCGATACACGGCAATTGCCGGCTCCCAACGCTGCTGGTTGCGATAAGTACGGGCGACCGTGGCCAACGCTTGGGAAGTAAGGGTACGACTGCGGCCCTGGGTCTCGTAGACCGAAAGCACTTCGGCGTCCTGGCGTGCCCAGCTGGCAATCAACAGGTGATCGCTGACCTGCCCCGTCGTCTGACGCTCGGCGGGCAATTGGCGCAACAGGTTGAGGGCCGGGCCATAGTTGCCGCTACGGGCCTGGTTGATCAGCGAATCATAGGCAGCATCCGCCGACACCACGACAGGCCAGAGTAACTGGCTACACAGGGCCAGACGGATAAAGGGATGAACATTACGCGACATGTCGTCAGCTTCCTCACCAGGGAAAGCTGTAGTGATAAATTCACCTGCACGACACACCAGGCGGCCGACATCTGATGACGCAGCCAAGCTTTCCTGGGGCGCAATATCCTTGAGAGGGGTACAAAAAAGGCCAATTCCGAACAATTATTCAGAATTGGCCTACATCACTTTGAGCCGAGTTTTATTGAGCGCCGCTGACCGCGCCGAACTTGCCCAGCACAAAACCAATGAATTGCTCGACGGTCATTTTCTGGCCGTTGAAGGTCACTTCATTGTTGGCGTAGTGCAGCTTGGAAACGACATCGGTGCCCACCAGGGTCGCCAGTTGAGTACCCACGGCCATGCCGCTGATCATCTCGCTGGCCATCTGGGATTGCTGCTCGATGGCTTTCGGGTCGGTCACACCACCGATCTGCGCTTGCAGGGCGGCAACGTCCTGAACCATCGGCTTGGACAGCGTCAGGTTGGCGTCCAGCAGCGCAACGATTTGCTTGCCCAGTTCAACCGGCGGCAGGTCCATGCTCGACGGCTTGGCCAGGTCGACCACCAGGTTGAAACGGCTCTCGCCATTGGTGGTTTTCAGCGACAGGTTTTCTACCGCCACTTGCGGCTTGGCAGCCAGCAGTTGATTGACATTGGCCTGGGCCAGGGTTTGCTCGGCTTCAGTCAGTTGCAACTCAGGCACTGGCTGGCCTGCAGCGGCAGCGGCTTGGGCCGGTTGCACTTTTTCCTGGTAGAGCTTGGTCAGCACCAGCATCGACGGGATGTCGACGTTCTTCATGCTGACCGCCATGGCCGCCGAGCCCACTGGCTTGCCCTGGTAACCGATCTCGTCAATCTTGTAGTCGACACGGCCGGCCAGATTGTTGTCCTTGGTTTCGCTGCTGTCTTTCTGCTCAAAGTTCTTGAGGGTCAGCACCGCTTGCTGCGGGCCGAAGGTGACCTTGGTGTTGGTCAGCTCGACAGTGTTTTGCCCGGTGTAGAAACCAAAGGTGGTTTTTTCCAGGTTGCTGGCGATGGTCAGGCCGCTCAGCTCGGCATCCAGCTTGGCGTTGTTGGCATCGACAACCGAGACCTTGAGGCTGTCCATGTAGCCGCTGGCCTTGACCTTCTTGCCTTCGGCAGTCGAATCGAAGTCCAGGTTGGCACCGGAGAAGCTCACGGCCGACTTGTCGTCCTTGAGTTCCAGAGGCAGCAGTTCAACATTGCCGTTAACCGAGCGGTTGTAGCCGATGTTGGCCACGCCCTTGAGCGGCGACACGTCTTTGCTGGCGGCGAACCATTTTTCGGTGGTGGCGTTTTTCTCAAGCTCGTAGTGACTGGTGGCCATGACTGGCAACCACTTCAGCGACACCAGACGCGAGAACGGCAGCGGGCCGTGTTCGATATGGTCGACGAACAGCAGTTCGGTGTCCTGATGGTTTTCGCCGAACACTGCGCCTTGGGCCTTGAGGCGATAGTGCGCGGTGCTGCTGAACAGCTGGCGGTCGAGGGAAACGAGCTCGAGGGTCACGGTGCCGTCGACGCCGGCCATGGAGGTCTGCAGTTCCTTGTTGGCATCCTGGATGGCGGTTTGCAGCACCGGCTCCAGTTGCTTGCCGGTGTACCAGGCACCGCCTGCACTGATTGCACCAATGGCGACGACGATACCCAAGAGAACGACTGCTGGCTTATTCATGTAGTGACCTGATCAAATCCTGTGAAATGGGCTGTCTTCCCTGAACACCCGAAGGGTGTCGGCTCAAGCCCGCCGAAATCCGGGGAAGATTAGCATTGGCTGGCGTATGCAGCCCAATTTTTCAATAGGCGCAGACTTCAGCGGTGAACGGTAAAGCGCCTTCGCGAGCAAGCCCGCTCCCACCTTCGACCGCATTCCAAAGCTGCAACTCGATCAAAGGTGGGAGCGGGCTTGCTCGCGAAGGCGTCAGTACAGACACCACAGACTTCAGGAATACTCGGTATCGATCTCATCCAATTGATGATCAAAGCTCTTCAGCCGTGCCGTCCACGTGTACACCAGCACTTCAAATTCGCGGTGAATCACCGCGTTGCCCGGGGTATCCGACTTGGGATCATAAAAATCCAGCTGATAACGCTCCCGCGCCATCGCGGTGGCCACGTCGGATAATTCCCGGGCGTTATTCAGCCAATGCCGTCCGTCGGCGACTTGCCGATCAAGCATCACGCATTGTTTTTTCAGGGCTTCGAGGCTTTTTTCCAGCGGGGTGCCGGTCAGTTCACCCATGACTTCCTGGAATGTGCGCCCCGGTTGCCAGTAGCTGCCCCAGAAGTAGCGGTCGAACACCGTCTCGACCCGGCGCAGGGCGACTTTGGTGTCCCAGATTGCCACGCGGGTCTTGCCTTGTTCGAGCAGTCTTCGCTTGATTCGCTGGCCCTGGTAGGTGGCCCAGGCCACCACACCGATGGACAGCACCGCGATCAGCGCGCTGGCGCTGTCGAGGAACACCATGGCCTTGTCGATTTGATGGGCCAGCATGATGCCGTAGAAGTACGTCGCCGATAGCAACACCAGTGCGAAGAACACGCACCAGAAAGCGGGAGCATAAGGGTTTTTCATTATTGGAATCCCCATGAGCAAACGCGAGCAGTGACAAGTGGGTCATCAAGACAACCCGCCAGTCAAAGCATAGCAATCCGCTCAGGGTTTGCTGGCTTGTGTGGCTTGCGTTCGTCCACTTTCCCAGCCGCCGCCCAGGGCCAGGAACAAATCGATCTGGCTCATGGCAACCTGGGTGTTCGCCGCCGCCAGTTGCGCTCGTACATCGGTGTAGGTGCGGGTGGCTTGCAGGTCGGCCAGGAATGAGGCGCGGCCGGCCTGGAAGAAGCGGTGCGTCTGCTCCGCCGCCTCTTTGGCCGACGCGCCAGCATCGGCCAGCGCATCGCGACGTTGCAGTTGCGCGGTGTACTGCGCCAGGCCCGTCTGGGTTTCGCGGATGGCGTTGAGCACCACGCCATCGAAATGCGCCAGGGCGCCCTGAGTCGCGGCTTCGGCTTCGTGAATACGCGCGCGGGCACCGTTGGTCGGCAGCGTCCAACTGATCAGCGGGCCAAAGCCCCAGCGGTTGGTGGCTGGCGTGCCCAGGTCATCCAGAATACCCACGGTGCCGACGGTGGCCCCGATGCTGATATCCGGGTACAGCGCGCCGGTGGCCACACCGATGCGCGCAGTGGCAGCCGCCAGTTGGCGCTCGGCCTGGCGCACATCAGGGCGACGCTTGAGCAGCGTGGCGCCGTCGCCCACCGGCAGCAATTGCGCGATATGCGGCAGCTCGGCGCATTGGGCGGTGCCGGCCGGCAGTTGATTCAGTGGCTTGGCCAGCAGCATCGACAGGCGGAACAGCCCGGCCTGGCGCAACGCTTCATAACGCGGCATTTCGGCGCGCAGGGATTTGTATTGGGTTTGCGAACGGGTGACCTGGGTTTCATCACCACGCCCGGCATCCCGCAGGCGCTGGGTCAGGTGCGTGCTCTGGGCTTGCAGGTCGAGGGACTCGTTGGCGATCGCCAGCTCTTCGTTGGCCGCGCACACTTGGGTGTAAGACCGCACCACGTCCGCTACCAGGGTGATACGGGCGATATCGGCAGCCGCCTGGGCCGCATCGGCGCTGGCCTGGGAGCTTTCAATGCCGCGCTGCAAGGTGCCGAACAAATCGAATTGGTAGGAGGTGCTGATGCTCGCGGCGCCGATATTGGCCACAGGGACTTTTTCCGTCAGCAAATAGGCCTCACCGGATTCTTGCAAGCGCTGGGCTTCGGCCTTGGCCCCGGCACTCCAGCCGCCGGCAGATTCGGCTTGCTGCACCTGATAGCGCGAGCGCTGCAAGTTGGCCGCAGCCACCCGCAGGTCGGTGTTGGAGGCCATGGCCTGCTCCACCAGCTTATCCAGGCGCGGGTCTTGATAGAGCTTCCACCAGTCGGCCGGCACCGGCGCCGACACCACATTGTTGCCCTCCCCGGCCAACTGGCCCTGAAGGTCACCGCGGTTCACGGCAGCCTTGTCCGGCAGTTTGTAATCGGGGCCCACCACTTGGCAGGCCGACAGCAACAACCCCAGCCCGGCGGTTGCTAAAAGCCGTTTCATGGCTTGTTCTCCGACTTGGGTTGGTCGTCGATGATCGACACCGTGGCAGTGCGCCCGGCAATCATGCGGAAGTCCGCCGGCACGTCGTCAAACGCGATGCGCACCGGAATCCTCTGGGCCAGGCGCACCCAGCTGAACGCCGGGTTGACGTTGGGCAGCAGGTTGGAGCCGCTGGTGCGGTCACGGTCTTCGATACCGGCGACGATGCTCTGCACATGCCCGCGCAGGCGGGCGTTGTCGCCGATCACGCGGATGTCGACGCTCTGGCCGACGTGGATGCCGTCGAGCTTGGTCTCTTCGAAATAGCCGTCGATGTGGAAGGAGTTGCTGTCCACCACCGACAACACCGGGCGCCCGGCGGTCACGAACTCCTGGTTACGCGGCGCACGGTCGTTGATGTAGCCGTCCACCGGGCTGCGGATCACCGAGCGGTCCAGGTTGAGCTGCGCGGCATCCACCGCCACTTGCGACTCCGCCAGGGCCGATTGGGCACGGGCCACGCGGGACTGGCTTTCTTCCAGTTGCTCGCTGGCCACCAGGTTGCCGAGGCCACGGTTACGCTTGTTCTCGCGCACAGCCTGGGCCAGGGTTTCCTGGCGGTCGGCCACAGCGGCCTGGGCCTGGCGCAGGGCCAGCTTGAAGCGGTCCTGGTCGACGGAGAACAGCACCTGGCCGCGCACCACCAACTGGTTGTCACGCACGTCCACTTGCTGGATCAGCCCGGACACGTCCGGGGCGATCTGCACGATGTCGGCACGGATATGGCCGTCACGGGTCCAGGGGGCGAACATGTAGTACATCACCATGCGCCACACCACGACGCAGGCGAAGGTCACCACCAATAACGTCAGGACTACACGGCCGATGGTCAAAAAAGGTTTTTTCATGTCATGAGGTATCGACTGAGTGAGTCCACTGCGCCCAGCAACAGAGCGTAGAGACCCACATTGAACAATGCCCGGTGCCAGACCAGGCGATAGAAGTGGACGCGGGTCAACAGCCCGTGCACCACCAGGTACAACACATACGTAATGCCCATCAGCACCAGCAGCGTGGGCAGGAACACCCCGCTGATATCCAGATCACCGATCATAAAGGCGCTCCATCGGGTAACGGCGCTTCCATCTCTGTGCCACCAAGAAATTCCACGCCGGGCAACAACGCCAGGCGCAAGCCGCTAAGGGCGTGCAGCAGGTGCAGGCGGGTTTCGTCCTCACCTTGCAGGCCCTGGCCGTTGAGGGCGCGGCGGGTACGGTCGAGGGTCATCAGCAGACCGCTGGGGGCCGGCAGACGTTCACCGGCTTTCAGGCAGGCCTTGAAGTAACCGCCGACGCCTTCCACCACCTGGTTCAACAACACACGCGGAACCCCGAGGATGCGCGGCGAGTACGCCAGCAGGTCCAGCAGGTTCAGCGCCACCCGAACTTCGCGCAGGGCGATGCCGGTGTCCTGGCCGGTCATGGCCAGCCGCGGCAGGTGTTGCATCAGGCGGTCGAGCATTTGCACGCCCATCTTGCGGTGCTCGGCCAGGGTCGCGGGCTCGGTCAGGGTGACGATGTCGCGCCAGCTGAAACGGGTCAGGCGCTTGGCCGCCAGTTCGGCGCCGAACGGCCGGGCAATCAGGGTCCAGACAAAGGCGAACAACAAGCCCACCGGGCCCGCCAGGTTGGAGTTGGCGAAGGCCAGGAAGTCCGCGTCGTAGGCACCCTGGATGCTGATGAACGATGAGGTGTTAACCAACGTCAGCAGCATGCCGAGGTAGAAGCGCGGCTGTACCGTGAGCGTGCCGATGCAGATAAAGGGCACCGAAAACGCCAACACCAGCATCGGGAAATCATGCAGGTTGGGCAGCACCAGAAACAGGTAGAGGCTGGCGAACAGCACCGACATCGCCGTCCAGAAAAAGAACCGGTAGATCTGCGGCGCCGGGTCGTCCATCGAGGCGAAGAAGCTGCAGGCCACCGCCGCAAGGATCACCGCACTACCACCGTCGGTCCAGCCCAGCAGGATCCACAGCACCGAGGCGACGATGATCGCGGTGACGGTGGAAAACGCCGAGTAGAACATCAGGCCACGGTCGAGGAACGGGGTCAGCCGGCCCAGGCGCCAGTGGCGGTACACCGCACGCCAGCTGTCCTGGCTTTCGCACTGGATAGCGGCTTGCAGGCTGCGGCAGTCTTGCCACAAATCCACCCACTCGCCGAGGCGATACAGGGCGTTGGAGAACAGTAACTGGTGGCGGTCATCCAGGGCGTCGGCATCGGGTTGCAGGGCTTCGATCTGGTCGCGCAGAACACGCCAGCGCTCGAGGGGCGCGTCCTTTTGCGTGCTGTCCAGCCACTCGTTGGCGGCGGCCAGCAATGGTGTGAAGCGATCGAGCAATTCCGGCGCGCGGTGTTCCAGGGCGTATACGGCATCGTCGAGAGCATCGATCACCGGCAGCAGGTGGATCATCCGCCCGCGCAGCTCCTTGGTGTTGCGCACCGTTTGCGGTCGCGAGCCTTCATGGGGCAGCTGGCCGATCATCAACTCCAGGGTGTTGAAGGTGGCAACCATGCCGCCGCGCAGGGTGCTGATTTCTTCGGGCTGCACGTTGCGGCTGAGGAAGCGCTGGCTGTAGACCTGTGCGTCGGCAAACCACTTGCTCACCGAGTCATCGAACACCGGCGCCAGGCGTCGCGGCCAGAACATCGCACCGACCACCGCCGCCACGGCGATGCCGAGGAAGATTTCTTCGGTACGCGCCTCGGCCACATCCCACACCGCCAGCGGGTTATCCACCACCGGCAGGGCGATCAGCGGCAAGGTGTAGCCGGCCAGCATCAGCGCATAGCTGTTGGCAGTGCGCAGGTGCAGGGACAGGAACAGCAGAATCCCGGTCCACAGCGCGATCACCACCACCAGCAGGTAAGGCGCCTGCACAAACATCGGCACAAAAAACACCGCCGCCGCCGCACCCATGAAGGTACCGACCGCCCGGTACAGCGCCTTGGAGCTGGTAGGGCCGACGAACGGGCTGGAAACGATGTACACCGTGGCCATCGCCCAATACGGACGCGGCATTTGCATCAGCATGGCGATGTACAACGCGATCATTGAAGCGGCGAATGTCCTTACGCCATAGAACCAATCCTTGGCCGGCGGCATGCCGGTAAAAAATCCGTTCAAGAACTCACAACCATGGGATGTTGATTGGCGCCTTCAAAGGCCCGCAGTACACGCAGGGCAGCTTCCAGGTCATCGGGATCGATCGTCGCCAGCACCTCGCGGCGCAGGCGCACCAACTGTTCTTCCACCGCCTGCACCAGCTCGCGGCCACGCTCGGTGAGGCTCAAGGCCTTGGCGCGGCGGTCGTGGATGTCTTCGGTGCGGCACACGTAGCCGGAATTGCACAGCTGGTCCAACAGACGCACCAGGGACGGACTTTCCATCCCGGCGGCCTGGGCCACCTTGACCTGATGCACACCGTCGCCGAGGCGGCCGATCATCAGCAGCGGCACGGCGCAGGCTTCGGAGATGCCATAGCTGACGAGCGTGGTCTGGCAGATTTTGCGCCAGGTTCTGGCACCTACCACCATGCTGCTGCTGATGTTCATCTGGAGTTGTTCGAGGGTCTGGGACAATGGATTCTTCGCATACAGTTAGTTTGCTAACTATCAATATGGTCGATGGATCCAAAGCAGTCAAGTTTTGATACAAATTTGCGGATAGGTGGCGAAGCGACGCAGCCCAAGGAACCGCTGCTCTTTACCCTAGTTCATGTGCCGGAAACGTCCGTGCGAAAGGCGATTTTTTTGCACCGAGCCGATCGCCGCTATGCCGTCACCCGTCCTACCTCCTCCTCAATAAACTCAAACACCTCCTGCGCAACGCTGTACTGGAACTGCTTACGCCTGTGCCGGGAAACCTTGCCCTCGTTATCCAGGCACATCATCACCAGCTTTGACAGATCGCTGCCGCGCACGTCGTACCGCTCGTTCACCGCTTTAACCACACGGTCGTAACGGTCCAGGAATTCGGTTTCCTCACGTAGCTCTACTTCAAGAGCCCGGCGGGCCATCTGCAGGGTGAATTCAACGCAGCGGGTGGCATCCCAATAGCGGTAAATCGAAGGATGGCCAATGAAGTCAAAGGCCATCTGGTCGCCATCCAGCCAGGTGACATTCCAGAATTCCCGGGAGGGTTGTGAGAATGCCTTGAGGGCTTGCAGGTAGGCTTGTTCCTCATGCTTCATCGCGATCGATACCGGCAGCAGCAGGCCGTTTTCCAAAGCACCGTAATGACAGAGCGTCTGATGAACCAGAAAGCGCGACAAGCGCCCATTGCCGTCCATGAACGGGTGCAAGAACACGAAACCGAAGGCGGTCACTGCTGCTGCAACCAATGGGTCGACGTCTCGCACTGGCTGGTTGGCAAAAGCCATTAGCTCTTCCATCAACTCCTGGCACAAATCCGGCGCGGGGGGCACGTAGCTGACGCCCGCAGCGCCCCTCAGACCGTTATGCAGGTGATTCTGCTCGTGACGGAAGGCGACCGCTTTGTCGAAGGGATTGGATACAGTGCTGTTTTGCAGCTCTACCAGGTAGTCCTCGGTGAGCAGGCGACCTTCATGGGCCTGGCGCAGCAGTTGAACGAAGCGACGGGACTTTTCTTCGCTGGGTTGTTCTTTTTCGATGGCGAACGAGTCGCGGGTTTCATGCAGGTAAGCCCACTGGATGGCGCGGTCCATCATTTCAGGCGGGAGGGTGGCCATGAAGGACTTGGCGCGGCCCAAGACATCCAGCGCCAGTAACGTCTCTATCTGGGGAGTGCGCTCTACGGTGGCACAGTAATGCAACGAGCCCAGGCCGTTGAAATCGACTCGCCAGCGGCTATTGCGGGTACTGGGGCCAGTTACATAGCGCTTGGGATCGAACAAAAAAACAACACTTCCGCGCACCGGCGTCGTGTAATCCAGCGAGCGTCCAGTGAGCCCTTCCCACAGGAAGCAGGCTTTGCGAATAAACACACCATTGGGAGACTTGGCGAGTTCAGCCAGAAAAGGCTCAGGGCCAAACTGCTCAAATGTCTGAGCCAAAACAGGCAGGTTGATGCCTTCATGCTTGAGGGCGAACAGCACATGCTCGAATAAAGAATCTTGTCCGGGTGCTACCGATTGCGGGACCGCCAGGCAATCACCAATCAAGGTGATGCGGGTCACCGGTTTGATCATGGCGACGCGCTTGGGAGCGATGACCTTAAGGCTCAACGCCTCACATAAATGAGCGTATCCAACGACGGGCATGGTGAGCGTCCCTAGAAAAAAATAACTAGGGAGATTAAAGCTCAGTTTTTTTTACCTCTCACCATTTATTTTTACATTAGTGGGGTTTTATAGATTTCTTTTTACACCCCTCGCCCCTCTCTCAACCGCAAATTCAACTCATCCACCACCTCCGCCCAATCCGCATCCTCCAAAATCTCTTCGCGCAAAAACGCCTTCTGGCCTGGCGTCCAGAAAAACGCTTCCGCCAGATGCAGTTCGGGTTTGAGCGGGGAATGCACCGCGATAAAGCGCTCGATGCTCACCGGGTCATCCGGCAAGCCAAGCTGTTTGAACAATGACGGCAAGCTGTGGACTGGAGATTCCATGATGTGTTCCTGAAGGAGGGCTCATCTGAGTCTAGAACCTCTGAGGTGCTGCGCAGATTAATCACAGCCAGTGCGGTGAACACCTGCCGGCGCGTTGCACAGCACAAACAGTCGGGCCCGTGCGCCACCGCCATCCTGCTGACTGAGCTGGCGCCATCCTGCCGGTAATGGGGCAAAATCATCCGGGCCGTCAGCGGCGCTGATCAGCCAGACACGCTGGATTTCCGCCGGCAACGCCGACAGGCGATCCAGGTAAATTCGCCCGCCATCCTGGTCCACCAAAGTGCCAAAACCATAGGCATTCGGCCGCGTCGATTTGCCGGTGGCGGTCGGCGGTGTGAAGAGCTGCAACTGGGCGTCGGTCTCGTCGTAATAGACGTAGGGCAAGTACCACAGCATGTCGCTGATGACGATGCGGTCATCTTCCTGGTAGTTGCGGTTGACGAACTCCACCGCGACGTTGAATTGATCATGTTCATCGACGGTGGAGTTGGTCTTCACGCCCACCAGTTCGACCCCGACAAACAGCACGAAAAGCGCCGCCGCGGCCAGTGACACGCGGTGCGACAGACGGTCGACAGCCACCGCCACGATGATCGGCAAGCTCATCGCGTAGGCCGTGAGATACCGTTCGATAAACACCGGGGAAATAAACGACACCCCATAGACCAGCAGCACCGGCAGCATGAAGAAAAGCGCCAGCAACCAGCCAAAGCGATAGCGACTTTGATCGCGCCAGGCGGTCACGCCCACCAGCGCTACCAGCAACAACGGAAACCCGACAAACAGTGGCCGCCACACATGGTCGCCCGGGTCCTGAATGAGGAACTGCCACACCATCGACGGTAGGGAATACAGGTTGACCGGGTCTTCCCAGCCAATATCACCCCCCACCTTGAGTTCTTCAGTGTGCTGCACCAGGCCGAGCAAGTTCGGCAGCCAGGGCAAGTACAGCAACACAATCGCCACGTTGGCCAACCACCAGCCCGGACGGGTGACAAGGCGCAGGCCGCCGGCCCGAGGCAGCCGCAGCAATACCAGCCAAGCCCAGTGCACCAGCACGCACAACGCTGTGAAGTAGTGGGTGTAGAAGGCGGCGGTCATTAACAGCGCATAGACCACCAGATACCGCTTGCGCTCAGGCTGGCGAACCCAATACACCAATGCCAGGGTGGCAGCCAGCAGCCACACGCCCAGCAGCGAATACATCCGCACTTCCTGGCTGTAGCGCACCGCCGTGGGCAGCAACGCCAACAGAATTCCGGCCAGTACCGCCGCGCGGCGGGTCGCGACCAGGCGCGTCAGCCAGACGCCCAGGCCGACGGCGACCACGCCTGGGATCGCACTCATGCTGCGCAGGGAGAAAATACTATCGCCAAACAGCTCGATCCAGCCGCGCAGCATGAAGAAATACAGCGGCGGATGAACGTCATGGGCGGCGTGAAACCACAGGTCTTCCAGGGAGTACTCGGCGAGCAGCAGGCTTGAACCTTCATCTCCCCAAATCGCGGAGGCGGTCAAACCATAGAAGCGCACGGTCATAGCCAATGCCACCAGCGGCACCCACCACAATCGAGCGAGCCAACCGGCATGCTCCCACAGGCCAGGATTGACCACGGGAAAGGCCCCGGCCTTGTTGTCTTGTTCCGCCACAGAGCGTCGCACCTCTACTTCCTCACCCACTACCAAACCTGCGCTTGCGCGAACACCCGCCACTCTAGGTGAAAAGACCTCGATTCGCCCGCTGTTTTGCTCGTTTTGAGCCGCCATCCGCCAATCGGACAAATCTGAATTTTGCGCAGGGCTTCTCCGACGCGTTGGCCGGATCAGGCTATGATTGCAGCCTTCCATGGATTCAGGATCAAGGACACTTCATGCGCATCGGTCTTCTGTCACCCCTGGCACTGGCATTGCTCACCACCCTTCCCCTTCAGGCCCACGCCAGCGGCGATGATTCGTGCTACCCGGATTGGCGGGTGTCGCGTAACAGCCTGGACGTGTGCAGCAACCTGCCGTTTTTAAGCCCGGGCAATGACAGCCGGGTCAACCTGCGGCTGCTGCTGGCAGACAAAAACGTCATGCCGCTGGCACCGAATGACCTGGGCGAGCAGGATTTTTCCGAAGGCTTTGGCCCGGTGCCATTCCCGGCGTATCGGCTCACGCCCGCAGCGGATGAGCCCGACAACCAGCCCGACGACTCGCGCACCGCCGAACTGGATGAACTGCTCAGCCCACTGGGCATCAAGCGCGATGACTACAAGGCCGCCGGTGAAGCCTTCCTTTCCGGCGAAGGCAGCCGTTGCCGCAGCAACGCCGATGACAGCGCCGCCGCGTTTATCAGCCAGGTGGTGAAGGCCGATGTACCGCAGGCCGAGCGCCAGTTGCTGGCCAAACTGCGCTTGCAGATGCTCACCAGCTGTTCCTCGGACGGCGTCCCTGCGGGCGAGGCTGATCAGTTGAAATCGGCAGACGGCCAGGCATTGCTGGCCTACCTGCAAGCGGCCGGGGATTTTTACAGCGGGCGCTTCAGCGACGCACAAAAAGGCTTTGCCGGGCTGACGAGCAGTTCGCTGCCCTGGCTCAAGGAAACGGCGCTGTACATGACGGCGCGCACCGGGCTGAACGAGGCCCAGCAAAATGCTTTCGACGAATACGGCACCCCCTCGCTTGAGCATGTGGATAAGTCTGCCCTGCAACGGGCCGAGACTGGATTCGATGATTACCTGAAAACTTATCCACAGGGCGAATACGCCGCTTCCGCCCGTGGACTGCTGCGCCGGGTGCACTGGCTGGCGCCCAACCCCGACAAACTGGCAAACGACTTTGCCTGGCAATTGACCCAGGCCACCGATGCCCAGCGCAACGTATCGCTGGATGAACTGGTGCAGGAAGCCGACACCAAGCTGCTGACCACCACCACGGCACCCGTGGACAATCCGTTGATCCTGGCCCTCAACGACCTGATGTGGATGCGCGCAGGTGAACCGCCAAGGCTCACTCGCGAAGCCCTTGACGGGCAAAAGTCGATATTCGCCCAGGAACCGGCGCTGTACGCCTACGTGCAAGCGGCGTTTGCCGTGTACGTCGAGCATCAACCCGATCGCGCCTTGAAGCTGTTGCCGCAGGACGTGCCGTCGAACCTCGATTACTTCGCCTTCAGCCAGCAGACCCTGCGCGGCCTGGCACTGGAAGCCAAGGAAGACTGGAAAGCCGCCGAAACGCTGTGGCTGCAACTGCTGCCGCTGGCCAAGCAACCGTTGCAACGTGACCAGCTGGAGCTGGCATTGGCGATGAACTACGAACGCAGCGGCCAACTGGCCAAGGTATTCGCCGCCGATTCGCCGATCATTGCCACACAGGTGCGCTATATCCTGCTGCGCAACGTCGCCGGTCCCGATCTGCTGCGCCAACGGCTTGCCGATGCCAGCGACCCGGTAGAGCGTCAGACCGCGCAATTCACATTGCTTTATAAAGACCTGATGCGCGGCCAATTCGAGACCTTCGCCGAGGACTTGAAACAACTGCCTGCCTCGGCTCCCGACGACAAGCTCGGCACCAGCCTGGGTTACGTCTACGGCGGCGGCCAGTCGTTGAAACTGTTTCAATGGAACGGTGACAAGGCCGAGTCCGGCTACACCTGCCCGAGCATCGCGCAAATCGCCAGCACCCTGCAGGCCGATCCGAAAAACCCGCAGGGCCTGAACTGCCTGGGTGAATTCGTCCTGCGTAACGGTCTGGACGGCATGCCCCTGGAACAAGCGCGCTCCGCCGGCAGCCTGGGCAGTACCGCCTCGCCCTTCAAGGGTGAAACCTTCTCGCGGCTCGAAGGCTACAAGCGGGTGATCGGCAATCCCAAGGCCCCTCACAACGACAAGGCCTACGCACTGTTTCGCGCCATCAATTGCTATGGGCCTTCGGGCTACAACAGCTGCGGTGGCGAAGACGTCGACAAGGCGGTGCGCAAAGGCTGGTTCCGCCAGCTGAAAACCGGGTTTGCCGATACCCAGTGGGGCAAGTCGCAGCAGTACTACTGGTAAGCCGTGAAGCGCTTCTGGCTGGCCCTGCTCCTGCTGGCAAGCCCGGCCTTCGGCGCGGTAGACGCCCGCGACCATGATGCGTTCTGGCTGTGGAGCGGCGTCGCGCCGCAGCCGGTGCTCAAGCAGGCGAAAACCCTGTACATCCTCCAGGGCCAGATCAACTCAACCCGCCGCGCGCCCCAGCGTGGCGTGCAATTCATCGCCCAGGGCATGAGTGTGCCGCGCATCACCCAAGGTGAAATCTGGGTGGTGTACCGCGCCCACACCCTGCACTGGCCCGAGTCGGTCTACAGCCAGATGCTCGGCCAGGTACAACGCTGGCGAGACGCGGGCAACCCGGTGGTTGGCATCCAGATCGACTTCGACGCACGCACGCAATACCTCAACGAATACGCCGACTTCCTGCGCGACCTGCGCCAACGTCTGCCCAAGGATTTGCGCCTGAGCATCACCGGGCTGATGGACTGGAGCAGCAATGCTGACCCGGCTGCCATCGCACAACTCAAAGGCGTGATTGATGAAGTGGTGGTGCAAACCTACCAGGGCCGCCACAGCATCCCAGACTACGCGGCGTACCTGCCACGCATGAACCGTCTGGGAGTGCCGTTCAAGATTGGGTTGATTCAGGGTGGGGAATGGGAGGAGCCGGGGTATTTGAAGGGGAATGAGTGGTTTCGTGGGTATGTGGTGTTTTTGCAGAATCCGACCTGATGCTTGACACGGATTAAGACTTTATGCAAGAAAGTGTCCTCTGTCCGCGGACAGAGGACACTCGGAACCGGAGCCCCATGAAAAGTCAAGATATCGTAGTTCTGTTCAAACTAATCAGTCTTGAACTGCGGGCAAAAGGGGAGCGCGTAAAAAAGCGCGAATTTACCGTCCCCAATGACGAGCATGACCCATGGGCCCAGAGAATGCAGCACTCTGACGGCACCTTCAGTTATCTCAAGACCTATCAGTTTTCCGAGCCGGAAGATTGGCGTGGCTGGGATGATCGCGACGAAGAAGTAGAGAAGGGCAATCTTCAAAGCTATTCCGTGCGAGCTCTATCTTCCGCACTCGGGCTAAGCAAAACCGAAGTGTCCTCGTCACTCAATCGCTGCCGCGACATTGGCCTGATTTACACAAACCACTCCGACGGTTCACCACTGGTTAGAAGCAAAGCGCTTCTCGATCTGGTGACCTACAGCATTCGCTATATATTTCCCGTGAAGCCCGGCCCTATTGTGAGAGGCATTCCGACTGCATTCGCAGCCCCGATCCTGGCAGGGAAAGTCATGAGTGGCGGCGACCTCATGCCTGTTTGGCCTGATGCCTATGGCAAAAGTAAAGGTCAGGAAATCACACCCTTATATAAAACTGTCCCGGGCGCAGTAAAAAAGGACGAGCTTCTCTACCACTTCCTCGCCCTCGTCGACGCCATTCGTATCGGTGGCCCACGAGAAACCAAAGTGGCCGACGCCATGCTGCGGGAGTGGATCCTTTGAACTCAAACAGAACAATGATGCTGCGCATGCTTGGAGAGGTTGCTGAGGCGCTGGGGGAGGAGCTGCGGGAACAAGTGGCCTTCGTCGGCGGATGCACCACTGTCCTGCTTATCACCGATGAATTCACTCAGGAATCCATTCGTGGCACCGACGATGTCGATCTGGTCATTCATCTGACAAGTACCGCTGACTGGTATCGGCTGGAGGATCATCTCAAATCCAAGGGCTTCAAGAATACCGGACAAGACACTGTTACCTGCCGCTTGCGCCTGGGCGCCCTGAAAGTCGACTTTATGCCGACGGATGAAAAGGTATTAGGGTTTTCAAATACCTGGTTCGTGGGCGGGTTGGAAAATGCTGTTTACCACGACCTGCCCGACGGCATTCGAATCAAGGTATTCGCTGCGCCGTGGTTTCTTGCCGCGAAACTGCAGGCCTATAAGGGGCGAGGAAACGGGGATGTTCTGATGTCCAACGACATTGAAGACATCATCGCATTGGTTGATGGCCGCGAAGAGCTGGGTGAAGAAATGAAGCAAGCGCCGAGCGAGCTACGAACGTTCGTCAGCCAACAACTTTCTGAACTCCTGAGGCTTACGGCGTTTTTAGACGTGGTTCAAAGTACAGCTCAGGACCCTGATCGTGAAACGTTGATTCATGAACGGCTGAACACAATGATTGCATCCGGAGCGCACGCTTGACCCTACCTGTGAGCGTAACCCGCCAAGGAACCAACCGAGCGGAAAACAGGGACGCCGCCGGCTCGGCATACAACAGCGGTGCCTACCTTTACGTAATAGCAGACGGCACCTCAAAGCCCGAAAGCGGCGCCTTGGCGCGGGCACTGACTCACTATGTGCTGGCTTCCTTTTCCAACCTCAAGCGCTCTGAGATTTCCTGTCCCGACAAAACCCTTGATCTGACACTCACTTCACTCAGCGCAGTACGCTCAACCCTTTGCGCAAATTACCCCTTAGCCTCCGCCAGCTATCTCGTACTCATGATTCATGGCCACACCGCCGTTTCCATTCACGCAGGTGACTGTTGCCTGGGACAGCTGGAAGATGGGCGCGCGGTAAACTGGCTAAGCCCGCCTCACTGCGGCCCCAACTGGAAGAGCAACCTTAGCCACGACCTTATCGCCAACAGCCCTACACGTAAAACACTGTGGAACTGCATGAGCTATCGCAGGCCGCATGAGCCGCATATCCAATCGTTGCAAGCAGGCCCTGATACGAAGTGGATCTTGGCCACTGACGGTTTTTGGGCTGAGCTCTCACCCGCGGAACAACTTAAGGCTATTGCGGGCCAAAGCCTCGATGATCTCCAAGGCGAAGACGACATTACCTTCATGCTGCTGCAAGCTCAGAAGCAGCTCCTCCTCTAACCCCGCGCCAGCTCAGCTAACCGCATCGCCGATACAATCGAGAGCGCGTAAAAACACAGCCCGATAGCGATCCAGATGCAGTTGGCCAAGGTCAGGCGCTTGTTCACCTCACCCCTGAGGTCATTCTCCACTTGGTTCACCGCGCGCTGTACCTGCACCATCAGGTAGAGATGCACAATCGTCAGGCAAGCACTGATCTTCATCGCGGTCAGCGGCGCAAGGGCCCATGAGTACATGTAGGGCAAGGCACCGCAAACAACCAACCCGATGGCCACGCTGCGTGGCTGCCATTGATACGTCGGAGCCTTGACCTCAACTTGCCGGCGGATTTTCATGATCAGTGGGTAAAGGAAAATCACCGAGAAGAACGCCCGCACAACCGGCCAGACGTTCGCGCCAGTCGCCTGCCGATAGCAGGTCCACTGCTTGTAGAACCAATAGACGAAATACATACCCGAGGTCAGCAGAATCATGATCACCAGCTTGCGCGGTGCAACCACAAAAAACGTGGATGCAGCGGCGAGCGGTTGGCTCAATTCGGCCTGCGGCGGCGCGTAGGGGTTGTCGATCACTGACACGGAAAATCTCCTGAAGGGTGTTTGGCTAAAACACGTTAACGGCCGCCGTTCGCAAATGTTTACCAGTCATAGGTCAAACTCGACACCACCGTGCGCCCTTCCCCGTAATAACAATCCAGGTCGCTGGTGCATTGCGACACGTAGGTTTTGTTGGTCAGGTTCTGCACATTCATCGCCAGCTTCACACCTTTGAGCTTGAACGGCGAGGCACCCAGGTCGTAGCTCAGGCTGGCGTCGTAGACGGTATAGGACGGGATGCTGAACGCTCCTGCGTAGTAATCACCGAAGCTGCTGCGAACGTAGCGCGTACCCACGCCTGCCCCAAGGCCCGCCAGGGGCGTGTCGCCGAGGACGGTGTAATTGACCCACACCGAAGCGGTAAGCGGTGAGATGCCTGCCGGGTGTCGGCCTTGGCGGCCGTCATTGTCTTTGGTGTATTTGATGTCGTTGCGCGCTGCCGAGGCGACCACGTCCCAGGCATCGCTGAGGGAGGCCTTGGCTTCCAGCTCCACACCCCGTGAGCGCATGGCACCGCTCTGGGTGCTGAAGGTGGTGTCTACCGGGTTGGTGGTCAGCACGTTTTCCTGGTCGAGTTGGTAGACCGAGACCTGCACAAAACTCTTCTGGCCCGGCGGCTGATATTTCAGGCCGACTTCGTACTGGTTGCCGGTAGAGGGATCAAACGGTTTGCCGCTGATATCGGTGCCCGACAGCGGCAGGAAGGATTCGGAATAGCTGATAAACGGCGCCAGGCCGTTATCGAACAGGTACACCAAACCGGCCCGGCCAGTGAACGCCTGATCTTTGCTGCTGGTGCGGGTGTCGGCCAGCGGCTCCTTGTTGACCACGTTGGCCCAGTCGTAGCGCCCGCCAAGGACCAGCGCCCACTTATCCAGTTTGATCTGGTCCTGCACATACAGGCCGGTCTGGGTCACGGTGCGGTCCCAGCGATACGGCTGGCCGAAATTCATCCGCTGGCCGTAGACCGGCTTGAACAGGTCGATCACCGGCGGATTACGGTCGTACAGGCCGTGGAATTGCGAGTTGAAGTGGTAGTAATCGAGGCCGACGATCAGCGTATGGGACAGTGCGCCGGTGTCGAATTCCGCCTGGGCAATGTTATCCACGCCAAACACTTTGTTGTTCTGCGACCAGTCCACGC
The DNA here is from genome assembly GCF_034044025.1 of Pseudomonas sp. SED1. Taxonomy (NCBI): domain Bacteria; kingdom Pseudomonadati; phylum Pseudomonadota; class Gammaproteobacteria; order Pseudomonadales; family Pseudomonadaceae; genus Pseudomonas; species Pseudomonas sp. SED1. The sequence goes on along the minus strand of NZ_JAXCIS010000234.1, from coordinate 19,905 downwards.
CGAAGCGCTGCAGGTAGCGTTGGTCTTGCACGCCAGTTGCCGGGTTGGGTACAAATCTGTAGCCGTGCAGCGGTGCGGTGTAACGGTCGTCCACCTCGGCGTAGCGGGCATTTTGCTTGAGGGTCCAGGTGTCGTTCAGGCGATGGGACACCTCATAGCCCAACACGTACTGCTCGCGGTTGTACTGGTTGACGCCAGGCTCGCCGATAAACACATCACGCTTGATCTTGCCGTTGGGGTTGTCCCAGATCGTCCCGGACGCGGGCAAACCCTGGGCCTCGGGCACGCCCTTGTCTTTCTGGTACTGGGCGAACACGGTCAGGCGCGTGTCGTCGTTGGGCTGCCAAGTCAGGCTGGGGGCGATGAATTGGCGTTTGTTCTCGACGTAGTTGATCTCGCCCTGCTCGTCCTTGGCCAGGCCAGTGAGGCGATAGAGAAACTGGCCTTGTTCATCCAGTGGACCACTGAGGTCGATGGCGGCGCTTTTGTGTTCGTAGGTGCCGGCTTCCAGCACCACTTGATGCACCGGGGTTTCGCTGGGGCGCTTGCTGACCATATTGACGATGCCGCCCGGCTGGTTCTGCCCGTATAACACCGAGGCCGGGCCCTTGAGCACTTCGATGCGTTCCAGAGAGTACGGCTCGATCTGCAATGCACCGCCGGTGCTGCCGCCGCCATAAGGCAAGTGCAAACCATCGAGGTACAGCGGCGTCGGCGAGAAGCCACGGGAGGTGGGTTCATCGAACAGTTTGACGCGGTCGGAAAAACCGCCGGCGGTCATGCCCGGCGTATAAAGCAGCGCCTGGGTGACGCTTTGGGCGCCGCGCGCCTTGATCTCGGCGGCGGTGATGACGTTGATGGTCTGGGGGATTTCCACCAGCGCCGAATCGGTCTTGCTGCCGGTGGCGCTGCGCTTGGCAACGATGCCGTCGACCGCGCCCCAGGCCGTTTCCTGATCCTGTTGGCCACTGACCTGCGTCGCCCCGAGTTGCAGCGCACCGTTCGCCGGCAGCGCCTGCAACGACCAGCCGCCCTGGGATTGCACCGCGACCAACCCGCTGCCGGCCAACAACCGTTCCAACCCTGGCCCGGTGGCGTAGCGGCCCTGCAAGCCGGCGCTGCGCTTGCCTTGGGTCAGCGAGGCGTCCACCGACAACAGGATTCCCGAGGCGCTGGCGAACTGGTTCAAGGCCTGGTCGAGGTTGCCTGCGGGAATGTTGTATTGGCGCAGGGCTTCAGCGCTCTCCTGGGCCTGGACCACGCTCGGCACCACAGGCGCCGTCGCCAGCAAACTGACAAACAGGCCACGGCGCAGGGCGCGGGCCAGAGGTTGGATTGGGTGGTGCGACATTGCAGGGCTCCCCGTGAGAACGCTTCTTGATTGGCTTTCAAGAGGTATCCCGGACGGGGTTGGAAAACCGACAAGCCGTAGGCAAAAAATTTTTTTAGACCCGCGCCTTGATCGTGACCCAATAGCGCGTCACCGCCTGTACCTGCACCGGCAACGAACGCGCAAGCGCGTCGAGAATCGCGTCGGTGTCATTCAGCGGAAACACGCCGGTCAACAGCAAGCCGGCTACTGCCGCATCGCAGCGCAACAGCCCCGGGCGATAACGGCTCAACTCGGCAACGAACTGCCCCAGCGGCTGGCGCTCGGCGATCAAGCGGTTCTCGGTCCAACTGCTGGCGTTGGCATTCACAGGCGCCAGCGTCGAAGTCCGGCTGGCGCTGAACCACAGGCTGTCCCCGGCATTCATCTGCACCGCCGCACCGCGCACCGGACGCACCTGCACGCGCCCTTCATACAGGTCGACGCGGCTGCCATCGTCCACTTCACGCACGGCAAACCGGGTGCCCAGGGCCTGCACATCTCCGGCCGGGGTTTCGACGATCAATGGCCGGGACGGATCGTGGCCGCTGGTCAGCAGGATCTCGCCACGTATCAGGCGGATACGCCGCTCACTGGCGCTGAACCGCAGGTCGACCGCGCTGTTACTGTTGAGGTCCAGGCGCGTGCCATCGCTCAAGGTCAGGTGACGAATCTCGCCGGTGGCGGTGCGGTATTCGGCAAACGCCGCCTGCCAAGGCTGGCTGCTTTGCACCAGATAGCCGCTGCCACCGGCCACCAGCAACAGCCCGAGCAGTTTCAAGGCGGCGCGGCGTTGGGTGTCCGGTGTATCGCGTAACACCGCACGGGCACTGTCGACCGGCACACCGCCGAGGGTTTGCTGTAACTGTTGCAAGCGCTTCCAGGCGCGCCGGTGTTCCGGGTCGGCCTCCTGCCAGCGCGCGAAGGCCTGGCGCTGATCGCCGTCCATCTCGCCGCCCCACTGCAGCATCAACCACTCGCTGGCCTGCTCCACAATGGCCGGGGCAATCGGCGCTTCGTGCCGGGTTCTCATTCTTCGTAGACGACCTGATAGCAGGCGAGAATCGCCCGGGTCATGTACTTCTGCACCGAGCTGACGGTCACCTCCAGGCGCTCGGCGATCTGTGCGTAGCTCAGCCCTTCGAACTGCGACAACAGGAACGCGCGGCGCACGTTGTCGGGCATGCGGTCGAGCATGGCGTCGATTTGCATCAGGGTTTCAAGGATCAATGCGCGGGTCTCAAGGGACGGCGACTCGGGCTCCTGCAGGTGGGCGATGCTTTCCAGGTAGGCGCGCTCGATGCGCAGGCGCCGCCATTGATCAATCACCAGGTTGCGGGCGATCTGTGTCAGGTAGCTGCGGCTTTCCTTGTCACCGGGAAAGCGCCCCGATACCAGCAAGCGCAGGAAGGTGTCCTGCGCCACATCGGCGGCGTGCTCGCGATCGCCCAGGCGTTTGCGCAGCCAGCCTTGCAGCCAGCCGTGATGGTCGCGATACAGGAGATGAAGCTGTTGCCGGCCGTCAGTCGCGGTGTCCATGAAAAGCTCAGATACGTTATTGAGAGCAATTATCATTACACCTTGTTGCGCGGCTGGCAAAGTTCTTTGTCATTCAGCGTCCGGCGGTTTGCAACGGATACACCGATTCCCAGCCACCGCCCAACGCCTTGTACAACCCGACCATGGCCAGAGACACGCCGGTGGAGCTTTCCACCCACTGCTCTTGCGTCGCCAGCAACGCGCTTTGCACCGTCAGCACGTTGACGAAATCCACTACGCCTTCGACGTATTGATGCTGTGCAGTGGCAAGGGCGATCTGGTTCTGCCGGACGGCTTCGGCAAGGCTGTCGCGGCGCAGTTGGCTGGCGTTGTAGCGAGTCAGTTGGTCGTCGATTTCATGCCAGGCCCGCAGCACGGTTTGCTGGTAGGCCAGGGCCGCTTCCTGTTGCTGGGCTTCGCGCAGATCGAGCATGCCTTGCAATCGGCCACCGTTGAAAATCGGCAAGCTCAGTTGTGGGCCAAAGGCGAATGCACGAGAACTCCACGAGCCGAGATCTGCCAACTGCAACGCCTGGGAGCCCACGCTGCCGGACAGGGTGATGCGCGGGTAGAAGTCGCCCTTGGCCACGCCGATGGAAGCGGTGGCGGCATGCAAGCGCGCTTCTGCCTGACGGATATCGGGGCGACGTTCGGCCAGTTGCGACGGCAGGCCGATGGCAACCTGACGCTGGGTCTGCGGCACGGCGGCGTCCTTGGACAGTTCGGCATACAAGGCTTGTGGCGGTTCGCCCATCAACAAGCTCAGGGCGTTGATCAGTTGGTCCTGGCGTTGCTGCAAGTCCGGCAGGCGCGCCTCGATGGCGGCGACTTGGGCGGCGGCTTCGGCGACGTCCAGGTCAGTGGCAACCCCGTCGGCCAGGCGCAGCTGCGACAGCTTGAGGCTGTGGCGGGCGACGTCGAGGTTTTGCTCGGTGACGGCCCGGGTGTTTTGCACGCCGCGCAGTTGGATGTAGTCCTGGGCAGTTTCCGCCAGCACTGACAACAGCACCGCACGGCGGTCATTTTCGGCGACTTGCAAGGTGGCGTCGGCGGCTTCGGTTTCGCGTTTTACCCGGCCCCAGAAGTCCAGCTCCCAGGCGGCGGAAAAGCCCATGTCCCACTGGTTAAAGGCCGAGTGGCCATTCTTGCCGGAGGGATCGCTCAAGCCATCGGCGCTGTTGCGTTGGCGCAGGTAATCGCCGGTGGCGTTGACGGTCGGGTAGCGCTCGGCAGTGATCACCTGGCGCGCCGCACGGCTTTGTTGCAGGCGACTGCTGGCGAGTTTCAGGTCGAGGTTATCGGTCAGCGCGCGACGGGTGAGCGCGGTGAGTTGTGCGTCGTGGAACACTTCCCACCAGCGCTCCTCCAGCGGGTCGTTGACCGCGTGGCTGGCGGCTTGTCGGCCCTGAGGCTCGGTCCATTTGCCCAGCGGGTTTTGCGGGCGCTGAAAGTCCGGGCCGACGGTGCAGGCACTCAGGCTGAACAAGCTCAAGGTAATCCAGGCGAGGCGTCTCATTGCTGGGCGACCTCGCGTGGCTGGGCGGCGGCGTGGGTGTCGACGCTGGCTTCCACCGACATGCCGACCCGCAGGCGTTCGGTCAACGCCTGGCCGGGCTCCAGGATGATTTTCACCGGAATGCGCTGCACCACCTTGGTGAAGTTGCCGGTGGCGTTGTCCGGCTTGACCGAGGCAAACGTCACTCCAGTGGCCGGCGCCAGGCTTTCAAGGTGCCCCTTGAGCACGTCACCGTCGAGGCTGTCGACCCGCACTTCAACCGCTTGGCCTGCGTGCATGTGGGACAGTTGGGTCTCCTGGAAATTGGCCACCACATAAGCCTCAGCCAGCGGCACCACAGCGAGGATCTTGCTGCCCGGCGTCACGTAGGCGCCAACCCGCACCGCGCGCTCACCGACCATGCCGTCCACCGGCGCGACGATGCGGGTGTACGACAGCTGAAAGCTGGCCATTTCCAGTGCGGCCTGGGCACGTTTCAAACCGCCTTCGGCCGCATCCCGCTGGGCGCTGAGGATTTCCACCTGCTTGCGCTCGGCAGCCAGCACCGCCGTGGCATTCGCCAGGCGCGCGGTGGCCTGGTCGATGCGGGTCTTGGCTTGCTGGGCGTTCTGCACGGTGCCAGCGCCTACGCCGGCGAGGTGGTTGTAACGGTTCAGTTCATGTTCGGCAAATGCCACTTCGGCGCGATCTGCCGCCACCGTGGCCTGAGCTTGAGCGATCACCGAGCTTTGCCGCTCCAGAGTCGCCGTGGCGTTTTTCAGCTGCGCCTGGGCCACCAGGGTATCGGCGTCGGCCGCCTGGGCTGCGGCGCGGAAGTCACGGTCATCGATCAGCGCCAGCAACTGGCCGGCCTTGACCCGCTGGTTGTCTTCCACCAGCACCTCCTTGATAAACCCGGCCACACGTGGCGCCACCAGGGTGTAGTCGGCGGCGACGAAGGCGTCGTTGGTGGTCTGGCGCTTGCTGCCGAACACGCCCGGCGCCAGCAGGTAAACCAGCACACCCACGGCGAACACGGTGATGACGGTTACAGCGATTTTGTCTTTGCGTTTCATAACGATCCCTTTGGCTCAGTGAGCAATCAAGTCGGCGCGCGGGGCGGATAAATCCGCGTCGGCATCCAGAAAATCAGCAGGATCAACACCGCCGCGACACCGGCCATGACGTAGTAGAGATCCGAAGAAGTGAGCACCACGGCCTGCTGGTGCAAGCGATGGGCAAGGCCGGCGGCATCGCTGTCGGCCAGGGGCGAGTTGCCCAGGCTGTCCACCAACATGGTCGAGTGGAAATGCAGGCGGTGGGTGGTCAGGGCGTCGATCACGCCGGTGGCGACCACGGCGGCCATACCTTTGACGGTGTTGAACCACGCCGAGGCGAACGGCCCGTCCTGCGGCGTGATGCTGCCGGTGGAGAGCATCAACAGCGGCAACACCGCCATCGGTTGCCCGAAGATTTGCAGCAATTGCAGCGCGTAGAAGTCATCGCGGATCCACGCTGACGTCAGTTGCGCCCCGCCCACGCAGGACAGGATCAGCATGCTCAAGCCGATGCCCAATACCCAACGGCAATCGACCCAACGCAGGTTGCACAGCGCCGCTACCAACGGCAGCGCGATCAACTGCGGCAGCGCCATGATCAGCATCACCGGGGCAGTTTGCAGCGGGCGGTAGCCTTGTACCTGAGCCAGGTAGCTGGATGGAATGATGGTCACCGCCAGCAGCACAATCAGCACGCCGGCAAGCACGATCAGCGCGAACGCCAGGTTGCGGATGCCGAGCATCTGCAACTTGAAAAACGGCATCGGGTGCGACCACTCGTTGATCATGAACAACACCAGCAACACCAGGCCGCCGATCAGCAACGAGGTGATCAGCGGTGATTCGAACCAGTCCAGGCGGTTGCCCTGCAACAGGCCGATCACCAGCATGCAGATCGCCGGGAACCCCAGCAGCAGGCCGCGCCAGTTGAACTGCTTGAAGCGCTCCAGGCGCAACGGGTCCTGAGGCAAGCCGTAGGCCACGGCGGCCATGGCCAGCAGGCACGGCCCGACAATCTGCCAGAACGCCCATTGCCAGCCGACGTATTCGGTCCACATTGCCGCCAACGGTGTACCGAGGCTGGGGCCGAAGGTCGCAGTCAGGGCGTAGCCCGCCAGGCCGTACAGCTTGACGTGGGCCGGCAGGAACCGCAGCGCTACGGTCATCAGCATCGGCGGCAAAGCGCCGCCGGCCAGGCCTTGCACGGTGCGCAAAATCAGCAGGCTTTCGTAATTCGGTGCGAACGGGCACAGCACGCCAAGCACGGTGAACAGCCCAATGGCGCACAGGGTGAAACGGCGCAGAGAGAACGTCACCGAACACCAGGGTGCAAAGGCCATCGCCGAGACGGAGGTGGCGGTGTACGCAGCCACCAGCCAGGTGCCTTCGTCGAAGCCGATGTACATCGCACCGCGAATATCGGCGAGGGCAACTTTGGTCACCATCTCGTTGAGACCGGACACCAGCACTGCGAGCAACACGCCCACCAGGCCGATGATGATGCGCGGGCCGAAAACGGGCGGGGTGATGGCGGTCGGCTTGGCTGCGGCCAGGGGTGCGGGAGCAGCGAGGGACGTCATGAACTACAACTCGGAATAGGAAATACCCGAGCAGTTTAATCAGGCTTAGACATGACAAAAAGTGACTTATAGGAAGCTTATAAGTGCACCAGACGCAATGATCAAAATGTAGGCGATCTCTGTGGGAGCCGGGCTTGCCCGCGATGGCATCACCTCGCTATTCCTGAAAAACCGGGTCGCCCGCATCGCAGGCAAGCCAGCTCCCATATTGACCGAGCTCACTTGCGACTCACGTGGGTTGCGCTTCTTGCCACGTCGCCTCGCAGCATTCACGCATGGTCTCGCGTAGCCATTTATGGGCCGGGTCTTTGTCGAAACGCGGATGCCAGGCCTGGGTCAACACCAGTGTGGGCAGGGAGATTGGCAGGGTGAATGCGCGCAACGGCAGCTTCAGGCGATTGGCGCTGTAGAGCGCTTCCTTGGGCACCGGCAGGATCAGGTCGGAGTCCGGCAGCATGAACATCGCGCCGTGAAACCCCGGGGCGATCATGGCGACTCGACGTTCCAGGCCCTGGGCGTTCAGCGCCGTGTCGATCGGCCCACGGGCGATGCCGCGTCGGGAGATGCTGATGTGGGAGTAGCTGGCGAACCGTTCGGCGGTGATCTCTCCATCGAACAACGGATGGCCTTCCCGCGCCAGCCCGACGAAGGTGGTGGCGAACAGGTTCTGCACCTTCACTTCCGGGGTGATCGGCATAGTGTTGCCCACCCGCAGGTCGAGCCGGCCTTCACGCAGGGCTTCATCATCGGTGTCGCCTTCGGGCACGAAGCGCAGCTCGCACAGCGGTGCCATGCGCTCCATGGTGTCGAACAGCCGACCGCCATACACCCCGACAAAAAAGTCATTGGCCCGCACGCTGAATCGGCGGCGCAACGTGCGCAAGTCCACTTCGTCCGCCGAGCGGAACAGCAGCGCCGCCTGTTCCACCACATTACGCACCTGGCCCTGCAACTCCAGGGCCTTGGGCGTCGGCACCAGGCCGCGACCGGCGCGCACCAGGATCGGATCACCCACTGCCTCGCGGATTCGCGTGAGGGTGCGGCTCATGGCGGCCGGGCTCAGGTTCATCCGCCGTGCGGCACCCACCACACTGCCCTCGTCGAGCAAGGCGTCGAGGGCGACCAGCAGGTTCATGTCCGGTAATTGCATGCCAAGCACTCGTGATAGGTTGGGAGTGAACTTGGCGCAATCGTAGCAGGCTTCTCTGTAGGAGCGAGCTTGCTCGCGAAGAACGTTAACGGTAACGCGGGCATCCTGATGGGGCGCGTTGCCTGGACATTTTTCGCGAGCAAGCTCGCTCCTACAGGGAGCAGCAGGTGATTAACGTTGCATGCCCCAGCGCTTCACGGTGACGCGCTCCAGGGTGTCAAACACCAGGTTCTCTACCAGCAGACCGATCAGGATCACCACTGCCAAGCCGGCAAATACTTTGTCGGTGTAGAGCTCGTTGCGGTTCTGGAAGATGTACCAGCCCAGCCCGCCCTTGCCGCTGGTGGCGCCGAATACCAGCTCGGCCGCAATCAGCGTGCGCCAGGCAAACGCCCAGCCGATTTTCAGCCCGGCGAGGATCGACGGCAGCGCCGCCGGGATCAGGATGAACAGCACAAAACGCATGCCCTTGAGGCCGTAATTGCGACCGGCCATGCGCAGGGTTTCCGAGACACCGAGAAACCCGGAATAGGTGTTGAGCGCCAGCGCCCACAGCACTGAATGCACCAGCACGAAGATCAGGCTGTTCTGCCCCAGGCCAAACCACAACAGCGCCAGCGGCAGCAGGGCAATCGCCGGCAACGGGTTGAACATCGAGGTCAGGGTGCTCAGCAAGTCGCGACCCAATTGGGTGGACACCGCCAGGGTGGTCAGGGCGAACGCCAGCACAATGCCGATCAGGTAACCCTTGATCAGCACCACCAGCGAGATGCTGACCTTGCTCAACAGCTCGCCACTGGCCATGCCGTCGTAGAACGCGCTCAGGGTCTGCAGGAAGCTTGGCAGCAGCAGGTCATTGTTCTGATAACGGGCGGCCGCTTCCCAGAGGATCGCGAGCACGATCAGGATCAGGCTTTTACGCAGCCAGCCTTGTTGCCACAAGCGCTGACGCCACGGCAACTCGCGCTCTACGCGAACACCGGGCAACGGTTCGAGAGTGATTTCATATTCCTGGCGCATGGTGGAAACCCTTCAATAAGCGATGCGGATATCGGCGAAACCCAGCTCGGTTTCCGCCTCGGGCGCTTCATCAAACAACAGCCGATGAATGCGCCGCGCCGAAGCTTGGAACTCCACACCGCCGAGGCTGTGCAGGTCGTATTGATGGCTGTGGATTTCCGCCCGCACCCGCCCGGGATGCGGCGACAGCAACAGGATGCGGTTGCCCACCACCAGCGCTTCTTCGATGGAGTGGGTGACGAACAACAGCGTGAAGCGCACCTCTTCCCAGAGCAGCAGCAACTCTTCCTGCATCTTGCGTCGGGTCAGCGCATCGAGGGCGGCGAAGGGTTCGTCCATCAGCAGGATTTTCGGCTGCATGGCCAACGCCCGGGCGATGGCCACGCGGGCCTTCATGCCGCCGGACAGGGTGTGCGGATAGGCATCGGCAAAGGCCGTAAGGCCGACTTTTTCCAGGTAGTACAGCGCCCGTTCTTCGGCCTCGCGACGCTTGAGGGTCTTGGAGGCGAGCAGCGGAAACATGACGTTCTGCTTGACGGTTTTCCATGGCGGCAGTTGGTCGAACTCCTGGAACACCACAATGCGGTCCGGCCCTGGCTGCTCGACTTTTTGCCCGAGCAAACGGATCTCGCCTTCGCAGGGTTTGATAAAGCCGGCGATGGATTTCAGCAGCGTGGATTTACCGCAGCCCGAAGGCCCCAACAGTACAAAGCGGTCCGCCGGGTCGATCTCGAAACTGACCTGGTGGGTGGCCCGCACCACCCGTTCCGGCGTGCGGTATTCAAGGCTGACGTGGTCCACCGACAGCAACGCTTCGGTGGTTTTCGGGTTGCTGGCCGTGTGGCCTTGCAAGGGTGCGTTCATGTCAGCTCCCTTGCAGCGGTTTGGCGTCCTGGAAGAAGTAATCCTTCCACGATTCGGGTTTGTTTTTGATCGCGCCAACGCGGTAGAGGAATTCCGCCAGCGGGTAAGTATTTTTCGGTGTGACGCTGAATTCGAACTGCGGGTTTTCGATGATTTTCAGCAGGTCGGCGCGGTCGATCTTGGCTTTGGTGACACGGATGTAGGTATCGGCGGCGGCGCCTTTGTCGTTCTGGGCGAACTGGGCCGCTTCGGTCAGCGCCTCGACGAACGCCTTGTAGGTTTTCGGGTTGTCGTTGCGGAATTTCTCGGTGGCAAACAACACCGTCGGCGAGTTCGGGCCGAGGATGTCGTAGGAGTTGAGCACCACGTGCACGTTCGGGTTGGTCAGGGCCTGTTCCTGGAACGGCGGGTTGGAGAAATGCCCGGTCAGTTCGGTGCCACCGGCGATCAGCGCAGCCGTGGCATCCGGGTGCGGGACAGCCACGGTGTACTTGTCGAGGCGGTTGAATTCCTTGTCGCCCCACTGCTTGGCCGCGGCGTATTGCAGGAAGCGCGACTGTACGGAGACGCCCACTGCGGGTACGGCAATGCGGTCTTTTTCGGTGAAGTCGGCAATGGTTTTGACCTTGGGATTGTTGCTCACCAGGTAGTAAGGGAAGTTGCCCAGAGAGGCGACGGCTTTCACGTTCTGCTTGCCGTGGGTGCGGTCCCAGATGGTCAACAGCGGGCCGACACCAGCCCCGGCGATGTCGATGGAACCGGAGAGCAACGCATCGTTGACGGCGGCGCCGCCGGACAGCTGGGTCCAGTCGACCTTGATGTCGATGCCTTCCTGCTTGCCGTACTTCTCGATCAGGCTCTGATCGCGCACCACGTTGAGCAACAGGTAGACGATGCCGAACTGCTCGGCGATGCGAATCTCGCCTTCGGCCTGGGCGGCGGCAGGTGCAACAAGGCTGCCGGCCAGCAGGCTGACGCCCAGGCCGACCGTGGCAGCCAGGCGCGCCAATGGGATTTTCTTGGACATGGTCATGCTCCGGATCAGAAAGGCGCGTCGCCCTGGATGGTGGTGCGGAACAGCTTGCGCCGCAGGTGGCTTGGGCAGCCGGCCGCCAGATGGATCAGCGAGCGGTTGTCCCAGAACACCAGGTCGTGGGGCTGCCACTGATGGCGATAAATGTTTTCGGGCAGCACGCTGTGGGCGTAGAGCTGAGCCAGCAGGTCACGGCTTTCATCGTCCGGCAGGCCGACGATACGGGTGGTGAAGCCCTCGCTGACGAACAACGCCTTGCGGCCGTTTTCCGGGTGGGTGCGTACGATCGGGTGCACCACTTCCGCCACCTGAGCGAGCTGCTCAGGGGTGAGGGTCGGGCGCCAGTTGCCTTCGAATTTGGTTTCGCTGTAGCGCGCCGTGTAGGAGTGCGCGGCGCTGCGACCTTCGACAGCCTTGCGCAGGCGCTCGGGCAGTTGGTCCCAGGCTTTGTGCATGTCGGCGAACAAGGTGTCGCCGCCTTCGGACGGCAGCTCCTGGGCATGAAGCATCGAGCCGAGGCTCGGCAGCTCTTTGTAGGAGAGATCCGAGTGCCAGAACTTGCCGGCGTCTCCCAGGCCGATGGATTGGCCGTTCTCGATGATGTTGGAGACGATCAGGATTTCCGGATGGTTGGCCAGCAGGAATTGTTTGAGCACATGAATTTGCAGCACACCGAAGCGGCGGCTGAAGGCGATCTGTTGTTCGGGGGTGATGCGTTGGTCGCGGAACACCACGACGTGATAGTCCAGGTGCGCGCGATGAATGCGGGCGAAGTCCTGGTCGCTGACCGGGCGGGTCAGGTCCAGGCCAATGATCTCGGCACCGACACTGCCGGGAAATGGACGGATCTCAAAGGTTTGTGCAGTGTCGTTCGCTGTTGGAACAGTAGAGGTGGCAGACATGAGTTCACTCCCGGACGGTCAGGAGAGTGACTTTATAGTCATAAGAACGGCATTTTAAATACCGTTAACGAATATCGATATGGCTTTTGTACAGGCCATGGCGCTTGGGTGTTTTGGAGGGCCTCATCGCGGGCAAGCCCGGCTCCCACAGGGGACGGCCGGGCGTGCAGTCGGGATCAGCGCTCGTGCAACGCCTCTGCCCGCGCCCTAAGGATCGGCTTGAGCAGGTAGCTGAGGATGCTTTTCTGGCCGGTGATGATGTCTACCGAAGCCACCATGCCGGGGATGATGATCAGCGGCTTCTCATCGGTGCCCAAGTGGCTGCGGTCGGTGCGCAGGGTGATCATGTAGTAGGTGGTTTTCTTGTCTTCGTCGGTGATGGTGTCGGCACCGATGCGCTCGAGCTTGGCCTTGAGGCCGCCGTAGATGGTGTAGTCATAGGCGGTGAACTTGACCACCGCCTCTTGTCCCGGGTGCAGGAAGGCGATGTCTTGCGGACGTATCTTTGCTTCCACCAGCAGGGTGTCATTCAGCGGCACGATTTCCACCATGTCACTGCCTGGCTGGATCACGCCGCCTACGGTGTTCACCAGCAGTTGCTTGACGATGCCACGTACCGGCGAGGTCACCAGGGTGCGGCTTACCCGATCTTCCAGAGCCTTGCCGGTAGACGCGGCCTTGTTCAGTTCTGTGCGGGCTTCGTTGAGTTGAGTCAGGGCTTCACTGCGGAATTTGCCGCGGGTTTCATCGATCTTGCGCTGCACTTCCTTGATCGCCGATTCGGCACGGGGAATCGCCAGGGTGGTTGCATCAAGTTGCCCACGGGTTTCCATTTCCGCACGCTTGAGCCGCAGCACTTCAACCGGAGAAACCGCGCCCTGGGCCACCAATGGCTCGGACATGTTGATTTCCTGGCGCTGCAACGACAGCTGGCTGCGGTATTGGCCTTGCTTGGAGGAGAACTCGCGCAGTTCCTGTTGACGCTGTACCAGTTGCTCCTGCAACCCGCCGACTTCGTCCTTGAGCTGCTGACGGCGACTGTCGTACAACGAGCGCTCACTGGCGGCCTGGCTTGGCGCGGCCTTGAGCACGTCGTCCGGGATGTTCAGCGGGCGGTCATCCACCTGCGCGCTCAAGCGTTCGACCCGCAGCAACATCGAGAGCCGCAGGGCTTCGGTTTCGCCGGCGTTGGACACAAAACGCGTGTCGTCCAGACGAATCAACGGTGCCCCGGCTTCGACGATCTGGCCTTCCTTGACGTACAGCTCTGCGACGATGCCGCCTTCAAGGTTTTGGATCTTCTGCAACTTGGAGGACGGAATCGCCTTGCCGTCACCGCGCGTCACTTCGTCGATGCTGGAAAAATACGCCCAGCACACCAGGAACAGGAAAAACGCGATGATCGCCCAGATGGTCAAGCGGATGACCCGCGGCGCATCTTCGATCAGTGCTTTGTTGACCTCGGGCAGCGGCTGGTCTTGCAGGGAGTCGGAGCCTTTGAAGTAGCGGCCAATCGAGTTTTTGACGGACTTAAGCGACACTGATCTGCCCCTTCTTCAACGCTTCCATGACCACGGCTTTCGGGCCATCCGCGAGGATCTGACCCCGATCGACCACCAACAGGCGGTCCACCAGGGACAGCAGCGAGGCGCGGTGCGTGACCAGCACCACCGTCTTGTTTTGCACCACAGCTAGCAGGCGTTGTTTCAAGCGTTCTTCACCGGTGTTGTCCATGGCGCTGGTCGGTTCGTCGAGCAGCAAGATAGGCGGGTTGAGCAGTAAGGCACGGGCCAGCGCGACGTTCTGCCGCTGGCCGCCGGACAGGTTCTGCCCGCGCTCGCCGACTTGCAGCTCGTAGCCTTGGGGGTGCAGGCGGGCAAACTCGTGGACGCCGGCCAATTCCGCAGCTTGCAGGACCATTTCGTCTTCGACATAGCGCGCACCCGATACCAGGTTGTCGCGCAGGGTGCCGGCCAGCAGTTGGATGTCCTGAGGTACGTAGCCGATGTTATGGCGCAGCTCGCTGACGTCGATCTGGCGAACGTCCACGCCGTCCACCAGCAAGGCGCCGGAGTCAGGCTGGTAGAGGCCGACAATCAATTTGGCGAGTGAGCTTTTACCCGAACCACTGCGCCCGATAATGCCGATTTTTTCCCCGGGCTTGATCACCAGGTTGAGATTTTTCAGCGCGGCGTTTTGCTGGTCCGGGTAGGTGAAGTTCAGGCCCCGGCATTCGATCGCACCTTGCAGCGTGCGGCGGCTCATCGGACGCTCTTCGAAGTTGCGCTCTTGGGGCAACTCCATCATCTGGTCTACCGATTTCATGGTGACTTTGGCTTGCTGGTAGCGGGTCAGCAGGCCGGACAGCGAAGCCAGCGGGCTCAAGGCACGGCCACTGAGCATGTAGCAGGCAATCAGGCCGCCCATGCTCAGGTTGCCGTCGATGATCTGGTAAACACCGAAGCAAATCATCACGACGCCCGCCAATTGCTGAATCAGCAGCGTCATGTTCATCGACAGGCCCGACAGCAACTTCACCCGCAGCTCCAGGCGACTGAGGGTGCCAATCGTCTGTTCCCATTGGTATTGGCGTTCGCTTTCGGCGTTATTGACCTTGACCGCATCCAGCCCGGCGAGGGTTTCGATCAGGCTCGATTGGCGCTCGGCGGCCAGGGCCATGGTTCGCTCCATGGTCGCCACCAGGGGCTTTTGCAAGGCATAACCGATGCCTAGGGCCAGCGGGAACGCCAGCACGGGAATCCACACCAGGTGCCCGCCGAGGATAGCGATCACCAGGAAAATCAGCAGGGTGAACGGCAGGTCGATCAGGCTGGTGAGGGTCAATGACGCGAGGAAATCCCGCAGGCTCTGAAACTCGTGGATGTTTTGGGCAAAGCTGCCCACCCGCGCCGGGCGGTATTTCATGGACATCCCGACAATGCGCTCGAACAGCGTCGCCGAGATGATCAGGTCGGTTTTTTTCCCGGCCAGGTCCAGGCACAAACTGCGCAGGCTTTTGAGGATCAGGTCGAACAGGTAGGCGCCAGCAATACCGATAGCCAGCACCCACAAGGTGGCCGTGGCCTGGTTCGGCACCACGCGGTCATAGACGTTCATCACGAACAACGGCGCAGCCATGGCGATGATGTTGATCAGGAAGCTGGCCGCGATGGCGTCGGTGTAAAGCCAGCGCGAGCGCTTCAAGGTGTCGCGGAACCAGGAGCGGGCACGGGGGATCAAGGTACCGTGGTTGACGTCGAACTTGTGCTGGGGTTGGGCGAAGAACACTTTGCCGGTGTAATCATCGGCCAACACGTCGCGCTTGATGATGACTTCACCGCCGTCGCTTTCGCTGAGCAGAATGCGGGCTTCGTCCTCGCCATGCCAACCGACCAGCACCGTGCTGCGACCGTCCTTGAGCAACAGCAAGGCCGGCAGGGCGATGGTCGGAATCTGCTCCAGCTTGCGTTGCAACAAACGCCCCTGTAGCCCCGCGCGTGCGGCGGCGCGAGGCAACAGCTCGGCGCTCAGGCGTTGCGCAGGCAACGGCAGCCCAGTGGTGAGCATCGCCGCGCTGGCAGGTTTCTGATGCAATGCGCAAAGCGCAAGCAACCCGTCAAGTAACGGGTCGTCGTGCAGCGTGCGTGGATCATGACTGAGATGAACTCGACTGACTTCTGATTCCACGCGGGGCACTCTCGACTAACAGATGGGGCTTGAGGGGGGACTCAATTCATCCCGGGCAGTTGGACTTTAGGCTTCACGTCGTTTTGCACGACGGAGGCCATTGGCGCGACCACTCCCTGGCTTTTGAGCAATTCGCCCATGGTCGCCTTGATTCGGTACTGAGTAAATAACTGAATATTTTTGATCTCTTCCAAACGGCGGGAAGCGGTGAACAGTTCGTTCTCGCTGTCGAGCAAATCGAGCAGGGTACGTTGGCCCAAACTGAATTGCTGCTGGTAAGAAGTGCGTACTCGGGTGCTGTGATCGACGTATTGCTGGGCGATCGGCACTTGGGCGTTGGCGTTGTTCAGGGCATTCCAGGCCAGGCCCAGCTCTTCGTTCAACTGGCGCAAGGCGTTATTGCGGATATCCAGGGCCTGGTTGGACAGGGCCGATTTGGATTCCAGGTCAGCTTTGTTGCTGCCACCGGAGTAAAGGTTGAAGCGCATGCGCAACATGGCTTCCCAGCCATTGCTGTGGGACGGGTCACCGCTGACGTTGTTGTCGGCATTGGTGCCGAGTTCAGCATCAAAACGCGGGTAAAACGTCGATTTGGCGGCTTGGTACTGCTGTTCGGTTGCAACGATGTCGGATTCAGCCGAGCGCAGGATCGGGCTGTTGTCGAGCATCTGGCGACGCGCTTCGTTCAGATCGGCTGGCAGCATTGCCATGAACGGTGCCGGGCGCTCCAACTGGTCAGGCATCTGGCCCACGGCACTCAGATAGTTAGTCTGGGAGTCGGCCAGGTTGGTCTGCTCGGTGATCAGGTTGTTACGGGCTTGAGCCAGACGGGCTTCAGCCTGGTCCAGGTCAGCACCGTTACCGACGCCGCGCTGGGTGCGCAATTTGATCTGGTCGTAGATGCGCTCGTGGTTGCGCAGGTTCTCTTCAGCCAGGCGTACGAATTCACGACGGGTCAGCACGTCCAGGTAGACCTGGGCAACGGTCAGGCCGGTGCGCTCGGAGGTGCCAAGCAACGAATAAGCACGGGAGTTAACGGTGGCTTGTTGACGCCCTACTTCGCTGGAAGTGGCAAAACCGTCAAAAATCATTTGCTGCAGGCGCAGGCTCGATTCGCCGCGATTGAGCGTGTCCCATTGGTTGTTGCCGCGGCCATTGGTGGCACGAGTGGTGGAGTTGTCCACACCTTCGCGACCGTAGCCGCCGGCCAAATCCACCTTCGGCAGGTAGCCACCTTGGGCGGCTCGCAATTGGTAGTCGGCGGCGATACGGCTATTTACGCCGGCCTGAACTTCAGGATGCACATCGAGCGCTTGCTGCATGGCCTGTGGCAATGTTTGGGCGTGTACAAAACTCGCGGCGAGGACGAACGGCAGTGCCTTAAACAGGTGCAAACGCATTTCAAAAATTCCCCAGGACTTCTTGTCTCAAATCACAGCAGATCGAGTCGCTGTGTCGGAAAATGGCAACCGTAATGACCGTACGTCGGAAAGTTCAAAAGCGGAACTGGTTCACACATGTAGGACGGTTCGCCGCATAAATATCAATGTGACATTAGTGGGGCGATTGTTTAGGATGGCGGCCATAAGGTCAATAGTTTGGCATAAAGTTAATTCCGAAAAATTATAGCCAAATTATTGACGAATCACCTGTCAAAAGTCCAAGCACCTCCAAACTGACGCTAACCAGTGCTCAGGTCTATGGAAGTTACCCGAACGGATCGCCGGAGAAATCTTCAATGAGCAGTGTTGTTGCCATCGTCAAAAGCATTGTTGGCCAAGTTTTCGTCATTTCTCCAGAAGGAGTCAGACGTGTACTTGTCGAAGGCGACCGACTGTTCGCAGGGGATCAGGTAGACACCGGCCTCTCGGGCGCCGTTAGCCTGGAACTGGCCGACGGCCGCACACTGGACCTGGGCCGTGAAACCCAGTGGAGCGCCGACACGCCGGACTCCAGCCTCGACCTGGCCCAAGCCACTGCCCAGGCCGCGCCGTCGGTTGCCGAGCTGCAGCAAGCCATCGCTGCCGGCGCCGACCCGACCACCGACCTGGAAGCTACCGCAGCAGGGCCGACCGCAGCCGGTACGGGCGCAGCGGGTGGCGGCCATAGTTTTGTAGTGCTGGATGCAACGGCGGCCAGCGTCGCGCCGACCATTGGTTTCCCAACGGCCGGCCTGGGTGTGACCACCTCGGCCCTGACCCAGAATACTGGCGGACAGGCGAGCGACGCGGGCGGCCTGGTGCTGCAAGCCTCCACCCTGACCCTGGGCGCGACCCCGACCATCACCGAAGCTGGCGGCGTGCTGACCTACACCGCCACTGTGACGCAGGCGCCCACCAGCGACCTGAGCATCACCCTGTCCAATGGCGCGGTGATCACCATCCCGGCCGGCCAATTGACGGGCACCGTGAATGTGCCCCTGGCCCCCAACGACACCCCGTACATCGATGCAAGCCAGATCAGCGTCACCGTCACCGGCACCACCGGTGGCAACAACCTGGTGCTGACCACCGACCCCACGCCGGCGGTGACCCAAATCACCGACACCGTCGACACCACCACTGTCACGCTGACAGCCGGTAATACCGTGACCGAAGGCGGTCAGATTACTTACACCGCTACCCTGACCAACCCAGCGCAGACGCCAGTGACTGTCACCTTGAGCAATGGCTCGGTGATTACCATCGAAGCTGGGAAGTCCACCGGGACGGTTGTGGTCGATACGCCAGCCAATGATGTTTACAACAATGGCTCGACCATCAGCACCACGATTACCGGGGCTACCGGCGGTAACTTTGAGAACCTGGTGCCGGCAACTACGCCAGCGGTTACCACCATTACCGATTCGATCGATACCACTACGGTCACGCTGACGGCCGGTAATACCGTGACCGAAGGCGGTCAGATTACTTATACCGCTACCCTGACCAACCCCGCGCAGACGCCAGTGACTGTCACCTTGAGCAATGGCTCGGTGATTACCATTGAAGCCGGGAAGTCCACGGGGACCGTTGTCGTTGATACGCCAGCCAATGATGTTTACAACAACGGCTCGACCATCAGCACCACGATTACCGGGACTACCGGCGGTAACTTCGAGAACCTGGTGCCGGCAACTACGCCAGCCGTTACCACCATTACCGATTCGATCGATACCACTACGGTCACGCTGACGGCCGGTAATACCGTGACCGAAGGCGGTCAGATCACTTACACCGCTACCCTGACCAACCCCGCGCAGACGCCAGTGACTGTCACCTTGAGCAATGGCTCGGTGATCACCATTGAAGCCGGAAAGTCCACGGGGACGGTTGTCGTCGATACGCCAGCCAATGATGTTTACAACAACGGCTCGACCATCAGCACCACGATTACCGGGACTACCGGCGGTAACTTCGAGAACCTGGTGCCGGCGACTACGCCAGCGGTTACCACCATTACCGATTCGATCGACAACACCACCGTCTCCCTGACGGCGGGCGAAAGCGTGACCGAAGGCGGTCAGATTACTTACACCGCTACCCTGACTAACCCAGCGCAGACACCGGTGACCGTCACTTTGAGCAATGGCTCGGTGATTACCATTGAAGCCGGGAAGTCCACCGGGACGGTTGTCGTCGATACGCCAGCCAATGATGTTTACAACAATGGTTCGACGGTTAGCACCACCATTACCGCGGCTACTGGCGGTAATTTTGAGAACCTGGTGCCGAGCACTACGCCAGCGGTGACAACGATCACCGACTCGGTTGATACCACGACGGTGACGTTGTCGACTAACGACACTGCGATCACTGAAGGCGGTCAGATCACCTACACCGCGACCTTGAGCAACGAAGCTCATGCGCCAGTGACCGTGACTCTGTCCAACGGCCAGGTGATCACCATTGATGCCGGTAAAACCACGGGTACCGTGGTTTTCCAAACTCCGGTCAATGACGTCTACAACAACGGTTCGACCGTTAGCACCACGATCACCACCGCTACTGGCGGTAATTTCGAGAAGTTGGTACCGGACAACACTAATCCGCCAACCACCGTCATTTCGGATTCGATCGACACCACCACCGTGACGCTGTCGACCACTGACACCGCAATCACCGAAGGCGGTCAGATCACCTACACCGCGACCTTGAGCAACGAAGCTCAAGCGCCGGTGACCGTGACCCTGTCTAACGGCCAAGTTATTACCATTGATGCGGGTAAAA
>NZ_JAXCIS010000233.1:0-42872 GCF_034044025.1 Pseudomonas sp. SED1 | reverse complement strand
CGACCTTTACAACGCGAACGGCAGTGGTGTCTTGACCTGCTGGCGTTGCGCCAGGCGCACTTGAAACTCCCGCGGGTCGTGAATCAGCACGTCCTGCCCGGCGAACGATTCCGCCGCAATCAGGCGTGACAGCCAGAACCGCACACAGGCCACGCGCAACATGGTCGGCCACAGCTCCGCTTCCTTGGCGGTAAACGGTCGCAAGCCCGCATAAGCCCCCAACAATGCCCGCGCCCGTTGGCCGTCGATCACGCCGTCGGCGTCCGAGCACCAGTCATTCAAGGCGATCGCCACGTCATACAGCATTGGTCCGGAGCAGGCATTGTAGAAGTCGATCAGCCCGGTCAGGTGCGTGCCTTCGAACATCGCATTGTCGCGAAACAGGTCGGCGTGGATATTCGCCCGGGGCAGCGCGAGGATCTGCGCCTTATGCGCCTCGATCTCATCCAGCGCGGCTTGCAGCAGGCGCTGTTGTTCTGTGTCGAGGTGCGAAATCAGTTGCGCGCCTTCGCTGAGCATCCAGTCCAGCCCGCGATCGGTCTTGCGTTCCAGTACCTTGTCGCCTTGGGTGGCCAAGTGCAGGTGACCGAGCAATTCGCCCACTTGCACGCAATGCTGGGCGTTGGCGTCCTTGATGTGCTTGCCCGCCAGGCGCGGTTGCAGCAGCGCCGGTTTGCCGGCAAGCGTGCGCAAGGCCACGCCGTCGGTGGTACGCAGGGCGTAAGGCACTGGCAGGTCGGCGTCGTGGAGCACGTCCAGCAGTTCGATGAAGAACGGCATTTCCTGCACGGGGCCGCGCTCGACCAGGGTCAGGACAAACTCGCCCTGTTCCAGGCTGATAAAGAAATTGGTGTTTTCACTACCAGCGGCAATCCCCTGGAAATCAAGCAGGCGGCCGAGCCCGTAAGGGGCAAGAAAGGTTTCCAGCTCGGGCCGAGCCAGGGGGGTGAACACAGACATGGTTAAAACTGCCGTTACGGGCGCTGCGGGGAGCAGCGCCGATTAAAGTTAAGAAATCATTTCCATTCGAAGATCTTCCATGACGGGATCAGCATATCCGGCTGGTCAGAGCGGATGAAGTTCGCATCGGTTCCGTCCGCGCGCACCAGGAAGTAAGGCGGAAAGCCTTTCTGAGTCACCTTGATTGCGTACAGGAAGCCATTTTGGCGGTATTCCTGGATGGTCTTGTCGCCTTCCGTGCGAATGGTGACTTCCGGGTCGCCTGAAGGGGCAGTATCTGCCGCCATGGCCACCATCGGAGTGAGTGCAATCAAGCCGGTCAACAACAGGCGATTTACTGTACGCATGATAACCTTGTCCCTTTGTCGTCATTGGTCCGGCTATTCTAGCGCCTGACCCGCCGAAAAGGTTGATCCTGCTCATGAGCCACGCCCCCCTCGTCCTGGTGGACGGTTCTTCTTACCTGTACCGCGCCTTTCACGCGCTGCCGCCGCTCACCACGTCCAAAGGCCTGCCTACCGGCGCGGTCAAGGGCGTGTTGAACATGCTCAAAAGCCTGCGCAAGCAATACCCGAACAGCCCGTTCGCGGTAGTGTTCGACGCCAAGGGCGGGACATTTCGCGATGAGCTGTACGCCGAATACAAGGCCAACCGCGCGAGCATGCCCGATGACATGCGCGTGCAGATCGAGCCGCTGCACCAGAGCGTGATCGCCCTGGGCTTCCCGCTGCTGTGCGTCGAAGGCGTGGAAGCGGATGACGTGATCGGCACCCTGGCCCGCAGCAGCGCGGCCGCCGACCGGCCGGTGGTGATTTCCACCGGTGACAAGGACATGGCGCAACTGGTGGACGGGCACATTACCTTGGTCAACACCATGACCGGTAGCGCCATGGACGTTGAGGGCGTGAAGGAGAAATTCGGTGTCGCTCCCGAGCAGATCATCGATTACCTGGCGTTGATGGGCGACTCGTCCGACAACATTCCGGGCGTTCCCGGCATTGGTCCGAAGACAGCGTCCGGCTTGCTGGTAGGCGTGAACGGCGGTTTGAAAGAGCTCTACGAGCAGCTCGATATCGTGCCGACCTTGCCGATTCGTGGTGCCAAGACCTTGGTCGCCAAACTCGAAGAGCATAAGGCGAGTGCGTTCCTGTCCTACGAGTTGGCGACGATCAAGATCGACGTGCCGCTGGATGTGGGCCTGGACGACTTGCACCTGATCGAGCCGGATCGCGAGAAGCTGCTGGAGCTGTACACGCTGCTGGAGTTCAAGAGCTGGATTGACGAGATTCAGCGCGATGCCAAGCGTGTTGAGCTGAGCGCCGCCCCATCGGCCGCAGTCGCGGAGGAAGCGATTGAAGCAGTCGCTCCGGTTTCTGTAGAGCCGGTGTACGAAACCATCCTCACTCAGGCTCAGTTTGATGCCTGGCTGAAGAAGCTCAACGACGCCAAGCTGTTCGCCTTCGATACCGAAACCACCGGGATCGACGCCCAGAAAGCGCAACTGGTGGGTGTTTCGTTTGCCGTGCAGGCCCATGAAGCGGCCTACATTCCGCTGACCCATTCCTACATCGGCGCGCCGGAACAGCTGGATCGCGACACTGTGCTGCTGGCCCTGAAGCCGTTGCTCGAAGACCCGGAAAAACTCAAGGTCGGCCAGCACGCCAAGTTCGACATGAACATCCTGGCCAACTGCGCCATCGGTGGCGACCCGGCACACGGCATCACCGTGCGCGGAATCGCCTTCGACACCATGCTTGAATCCTACGTGCTGAACTCCGTCGCGACCCGCCACGACATGGACAGCCTGGCGAAGAAGTACCTGGACTACGACACCGTCAGCTTCCAGGACATCGCCGGCAAAGGCGCCAAGCAGCTTACCTTTGACCAGATTGCCTTGGAGCAAGCCGGGCCTTACGCGGCGGAAGACGCTGATGTAACCCTGCGCCTGCACCAGGAACTGCATAAGCAACTGTCGGCCATTCCTACCTTGGCCAGCGTCGTGTCCGACATCGAGATGCCGCTGGTGCCGGTGTTGGCGCGCATTGAACGCCAGGGCGCCCTGGTGGATGCCGCCTTGCTGGGTATCCAGAGCATCGAGCTGGGCAACAAGATGGTCGACCTGGAGCGCCAGGCCTACGAGATCGCAGGCGAGGAATTCAACCTGGGTTCGCCCAAGCAGTTGGGCGCGATCCTCTACGAGAAGCTAGGGCTGCCGGTGCTGAAGAAGACCGGCAAGGGCCAGGCCTCGACGGCCGAGGAAGTCTTGGCCAAATTGGCTGAAGACGACTATCCGCTGCCGAAAGTGCTGATGCAGTACCGCAGTATGAGCAAGCTGAAAAGCACTTACACCGACCGCCTGCCCGAGCAGATCAACCCGCGCACCGGGCGGGTTCACACGTCCTATCACCAGGCCGTCGCGGCTACCGGGCGTCTGTCTTCCAGCGATCCAAACCTGCAGAACATTCCGGTGCGTACCGCCGAAGGCCGGCGGATTCGCCAGGCGTTTGTCGCACCGAAAGGCTACAAACTGCTGGCGGCGGACTATTCGCAGATCGAGCTGCGCATCATGGCGCATTTGTCCAAGGACGAAGGGTTGCTGAATGCGTTCCGCGACGACCTGGACGTGCACACCGCCACGGCGGCCGAGGTGTTCAAGGTTGAGTTGGCTGAGGTCACGTCCAATCAGCGTCGCAGTGCCAAGGCGATCAACTTTGGCCTGATCTACGGCATGGGTGCCCAGAAGCTCGGCAAGGACATTGGTGTCGACACCAAGACCGCCAAGGCTTACATCGATGTGTATTTCGCCCGCTACCCGGGGGTTCGCGAGTACATGGACCGCACCCGCGCCCAGGCGGCTGATCAGGGCTACGTGGAAACCCTGTTCGGGCGCCGCCTGTACTTGCCTGAGATCAACTCCAACAAGCCTCAGGAGCGTGCTGGCGCCGAGCGAACGGCGATCAACGCGCCGATGCAGGGTACCGCAGCCGATATCATCAAGAAGGCCATGGTCAAGGTCGACAACTGGCTGACGGCCTCGGGCCTGGATGCCAAGGTCATCCTTCAGGTGCACGATGAATTGGTGCTGGAAGTGCGTGAGGATCTGGTGGCTGAAGTCAGCGCGAAGATTCGTGAGCACATGAGCGATGCGGCGAAGCTGGATGTGCCGCTGGTGGTGGACGTCGGCGTGGGCGACAACTGGGACGAGGCGCACTAAGCACGGGCCTGGGCCGCGGCGTCATGCCGCGGCAGCGCTTTAGATCGGAAAACGCGGCGAGTTATTTCCAATAGTTTTTTTAGCGTGCTGGAACTTAACCCGTGAATTGCTACTCAGAGTTACTGAATGGGTGGTGAAGCCCTTCAATGCTCCTATGTTGTGTTAAGTGTTGGCAGATATCTGGACCCCGCCCTAGCGGTCCGGAACTTGGACCCCGAACTTCCCCTCCCCATACGAAGTCCGGGGTTTTTTTTGCCCCGAGTTTTTACTCGGCGGCTTCCGAACCCTTGTCAGCCAGTTCCATCCAGCCTGCCAGTACTGTGTAGGCATCTTCCAGGCCCATGCGTTTTGGCGCCGAGAACAGCTGGATAGTCACCGCATCGCCCCAACCTTTACGGATTTCTGCCTGCACTTTGAGCAGGGTGTTTTTCGCTGCGCCGTAGGTCAATTTGTCGGCCTTGGTCAGCAGGACATGCATCGGCATGCCGCTGGCGACGGCCCAATCGAGCATCAACAGGTCGAAGTCGGTCATTGGATGACGGATGTCCATCATCAGAATCAGACCCTTCAAACTCTCCCGGCCACCCAGATAAGCTTCCAGGTGACGCTGCCAGTGCAGCTTCAGCGGGATAGGTACTTTTGCGTAACCGTAGCCCGGAAGGTCGACCAGACGCCGATCATCGTCTAGCTTGAAGAAGTTGAGGAGCTGTGTGCGCCCCGGGGTTTTCGAGGTGCGGGCCAGGCTGGCGTGGGTCAGGGTGTTCAGCGCGCTGGATTTACCGGCGTTGGAACGGCCGGCGAATGCGACTTCGAAGCCTTCGTCATCGGGGCATTGGTCGACTTTGGCGGCGCTGAGCATGAAGGTGGACTGTTGGCACAGGCCGAGGATGGGATTCTTGAGTTGCATGAGTTTTCCGATGTGGGCGGTGCCGGGAATGGGTGCGGCAAGCGGTGTCGTTTCCGTTTCAGTAGCGCCAGTATATAATGCCGCAGATTTTGTGTGTGCTTTGTCCCAGCGAAGGATGAAGTTCACGGGAGCGATAGACCTTTATTGCGCATTAGAACGCAAAACGCTCTCAAACCCTGAAAAGGTCGATGTATGACCAGGTGGTTGCTAGCCGTCGGTGTCTTGATGCCACTTTACAGTGCTCAGGCTACACAGGATCCGGAGGCTGTGTACAACCGCGTTTGCGGGGCCTGCCATGCCGGACAGTTGCCCAACGCCCCGAAACGGGGTGACCAGGCAGCCTGGAAGCCAAGACTGGCTCAAGGTATGGACACGCTGGTGCAACACGTGACCCAGGGTTTCAAGGCGATGCCGCCGCGTGGTTTGTGCATGGACTGCAGTACCGAGGATTACCATGCCGTCATTCAGTTGATGGTGAGTGAACCCGGTCCATAACTCTTTAACCCTTAGCCGTAGTTGGATTAGCTGATGAACAAACTGATCGTGAGTCTGCTGTTGACCTTGGGCATCACCGGTGTTGCCCATGCCGCAGGCGACGCCACAGCCGGCCAGGCGAAAGCTGCCGTATGTGGTGCTTGCCATGGACCGGACGGTAATAGCCCGGCGCCAAACTTTCCAAAACTGGCCGGCCAGGGTGAGCGTTACCTGACCAAGCAGATGCACGACATCAAGGACGGCAAGCGTACGGTCCTGGAAATGACCGGCTTGCTGACCAACCTCAGCGATCAGGACCTGGCGGATATCGCGGCGTATTTTGCCAGCCAGAAAGGCAGTGTGGGAGCTGCTGATGCGAAACTGGTGACCCGCGGTGAAGAATTGTTCCGCGGCGGCAACCTGGAAAAAGGCATGCCTTCCTGCATCGGCTGCCACTCGCCTAACGGCGCAGGCCTTGCTGCAGCGGGCTTCCCGCACTTGAGCGGGCAGCATGCGCAGTACATCGGCAAACAGCTGACAGACTTCCGCGAAGGCAATCGCACCAACGACGGCGACACCAAAATCATGCAGAGCATCGCCGGGAAACTCAGCAACAAGGACATCGAAGCCGTGTCCCAATACATCCAAGGCCTGCACTAAGTGCCCCGGCTACGTTAACGCTCGATTAATCCGTCGATGCAAGCATAAAAAGGGTGGCCCAGGCCGCCCTTTTTTGTGGCCGGTGCCGTTACACTAACGAACTCATGCCCGCGTAGACCTGTCACAACAAAGGTCGCGTGAGGCGACTTTATTTGTCCAGGAGTAAAGCATGCGTAATCTGATCCTCAGCGCCGCTCTCGTCACTGCCAGCCTTTTCGGCATGACCGCACAAGCAGCCGACGTGCCGCTTGAAGCCGGTAAAACCTATGTCGAACTGACCAATCCTGTGCCGGTTTCCGTACCGGGCAAGATCGAAGTGGTGGAGCTGTTCTGGTATGGCTGCCCGCATTGCTACGCTTTTGAGCCAGTCATCAATCCGTGGGTCGATAAGCTGCCTCAGGACGTGAATTTCAAACGTATTCCTGCCCTGTTCGGCGGCCCATGGGACGCCCACGGCCAGCTGTTCATTACCCTGGACACCATGGGTGTAGAACACAAGGTTCACGCGGCTGTGTTCAATGCCATCCAGAAAGAAGGCAAGCGCCTGGTGAAGCCTGAAGACATGGCCGATTTCGTCGCCACCCAAGGCGTCGACAAAACCAAGTTCCTGGAGACATTCAACTCGTTCGCTGTGAAGGGCAAGATGGCCCAATACAAGGAACTGGCCCAGAAATACGGCGTGCAAGGCGTACCGACGCTGATCGTCAACGGCAAATACCGCTTTGACATCGGCAGTGCCGGCGGCGAAGAGCAAGCGCTGAACGTGGCCGATCAGTTGATCGCCAAAGAGCGCGCAGCCAAGTAAGGGGCCTGTCATGCGTCGCTGGGGTACTGAACGTGTCGTTGGCCTGCATGACCCGAAGGTCAACGAACACCACTTGGAATCCACAGGCCTGCCGGCAGACAGCCGGTTGCGCCTGCTCAGTTTCAATATCCAGGTGGGCATCAGCACCGAGAAATACCGGCATTACCTGACCCGTGGCTGGCAGCACCTGCTGCCCCACAATGGGCGTGCCGGTAATCTGCAGAAGATCGGTGACCTGCTGGGCGACTTCGACCTGGTAGCCCTGCAGGAGGCCGATGGTGGCAGCCTGCGTTCGGGCTACATCAACCAGGTCGAGCATCTGGCCCAGCTGGGTGCCTTTCCCTACTGGTACCAACAGCTCAATCGCAACCTCGGCAAACTCGGCCAACACAGCAATGGTGTGCTCAGCCGCCTGAAGCCGTGGGCGATCGAGGATCACCCATTACCGGGCCCAAAAGGCCGAGGGGCGATTCTCGTGCGGTTCGGCGAAGGGCCGGAAGCGTTGGTAGTGGTGATGATGCACCTCGCGTTGGGGGCTCGAACCCGCACCCTGCAGTTGGCCTACATCCGTGAGCTGATTGGCAACTACAAACACCAGGTGCTGATGGGTGACATGAACACCCATGCCACAGACCTGCTACAGAATTCCCCGTTGCGCGACCTTGGGTTGCTGGCGCCGCAAGTCGAAGCCACCTTTCCCAGCTGGCGTCCGCAGCGCTGTCTTGATCACATCCTGCTCAGCCCGACCCTGACACTCGAAAGTGTGCAGGTACTGGCGCAGCCCATCTCCGATCACCTGCCCGTCGCGGTAGAGATTCGTCTGCCGGGTTCGCTCACGGCTGATGCATTGCCCGCGTTGAGCCCCGGCCCTCGCGGACCTCTTGCATGAGCGACGACGCCCAGCGTTGGAAAGAAAAATACCTTAAAAGCGTCGAGCAACAAGAAAAGCTCGAGCGCCGCTGGGCCGCCCGCCTCGACCTGCTGCGCCGGGGGCTGGTACGCAGCACCCTGGCGGCAGAAGGGACCGACCGCGCGGTTGACCAATGCATGAAGGAAATGCGCGACGTGGTGCGCACCGACGACATGGACGCCGCCCTCGCCGCATTGTTGCCGCGTCTGGAAAAGGCGGTGCTGGATTCTGAGCAGCGCCGCGAAACCCGGGTTGACCAGATCGGCAGCGCGTTGACGGCCTTGGTCACCCAGTTGCAGAAACTGCCCTTGCCGCGTGAGGTGAGTCGCCCGCTGAAGGCGTTCGCCAAACAGCTGGATGGTCGGGTCGGCCAGGCGCGGGAGATCCCGCTGTTGCTGAGTGAGTTGAGCGGCCTTCAGGGGCAGGCGTTGAGTAACCTGGAACCAGAGGGCGAAACGAGTCGCTCGAGCCCTGGCCTGTTGCAGCGTCTGTTTGGCGCCAAAGAAGCAGCGACCGAAGCCTCGGAGGTCGAGCCGCCCGCGCCATCCCGCCCGGCTGTTCAGGCGCCTGCTGTGCCAAAGCCGGTGGATGAAGTTGAAGCGCCGGCGCAATCGGCGGAGCTGACCCAGGCGCTGCGGGCTTTTGCACCGCAGCCGAAGGTCACGGCCCCTGTCGAGTCGTCCCCTGAGCCCGTACCGCAAGTAAAGCCTGTCGAGGTTATCAGCGAAGCGGCGCCAGTGGCACCCGCCGTCGTGGCCAAAGCGCCCGTCATCGAGGCATCTGCTGCGATTATCGAACCACTGGAGCCCGAACAACCGCTTGAGCCGGAGGTTGAGCCAGCGCTCGAGAGTGCTCTTGCCGCCATGGTCGAGGCACCAGAGGTTCAGGCCTGTGAGCCGGAGCAGACGGAAATCGGCAGTCTTTCCTTGCCACCGGTCATGTCCGACGAGCCCGAAGAGTCGCCAGAGCTCAATCCCGACGAGCTGCAAGCGGATCAGACCTACGCCCTGCCCGACACCCCCGAGCCGTCTTACAGTTCGGTGGCCAAACACATCGAAGACACCCTGCTCGGCTTGTTGGAAGACCTGTCGCTGCCCGAGCGTCACAGGCCCCAGGCCGAAGCCATGCGTGAGCGCCTGGCCCACGGATTGAACTGGTACGAACTGCTGCCGATTCTCGATGACCTGGCGGTGTTGATGCTGGCGATTACCGACAGCGGCCAGCACGAGTTTGAAGCCTACCTCAAGCAACTCAACGAGCGTCTCGAGGCATTCCAGGGGCATCTGCAGGTCGCCAGCGACGGCCACGCCGACAGTCGCTCGGCCGCCAGAGAGCTGGATACTCAGATCCGCGAACAGGTGGATGGTTTGCAAACCAGCGTCCAGGATGCCGCGGATCTGGACAGCCTCAAGCACGTGCTGGAGAGCCATCTCGAAGGGCTGCTGGGCACCATGGACCAACACCAGCACCAGCGTGACCAGCGCGAGCAGGAAGTGGCTGCACGCCTCAAAAGCCTGGCCGAACGGGTCGCCAATATGGAGCAAGAGGCTCAGGGCTACCGAGAGCATTTGGAGGTTCAGCGCCAAAAAGCCTTGATCGATCCGCTCACCGGCTTGCCCAACCGTGCTGCCTGGACCGAGCGCCTGGAGCAAGAGGTCAACACCTGGCACCAGCGTGGCAACAGCCTGTCATTGGCGATGCTGGACCTGGATCACTTCAAGCGCATCAATGACGGCTATGGCCATCTGGCTGGCGACAAGGTGCTGAAGATCATCGCCACGGTGCTGCGAAAACGCCTGCGGCCCAACGACTTCATCGCACGCTTTGGCGGTGAAGAGTTTGTGTTGCTGGTGCCCAACTCATCACTGTCAGATGCGTTGGCCGTGGGTGAAACCCTGCGTGCAGCCATCGAAGCGTGCCCGTTTCACTTCAAGGGCGAGCCGGTGACCATCACGGTCTCCATGGGCGTGGCGCAGTTTCAGCCGGGTGAGCGCAGTGATCTGGCGCTTAAACGTGCCGACGAGGCGCTTTACCGTGCCAAGGCTGCCGGACGCAATCAGGTGCAGGCGGCCTGAAAATGTTCCATTTTGTTTAAAACTTTGCATTTGGCCGCCCGGCAGCAAACGGTACGTTACACTGTTGCATTATCGTCTTAAGCGTATTGTCTGCTGCCATGAAATTTCTGTGCTCCGCTTTTCTGTTTCTCCTGCTCGCCGGCTGCGCGAGTGGCCCTCGACTGGACACCAGCCATCCGTCGGTGAACCACGACAATCGTGTTCAGTTCGTCATCGTGCACTACACCTCGGCGTCCCTTGAGCGTTCCCTGGCACTGCTGACCCATGGCCAGGTCAGCAGTCATTACCTGATCGGTGATGACGCCTCGGCCACCATCTATAAACTCGTGGATGAAAGCCAACGCGCCTGGCATGCCGGGGAAAGCGAGTGGATGGGCCGCACCTGGCTCAACTCCAGCTCCATCGGGATCGAGATTGTGAACCCGGGCTATCGAGACCTGCCGACGGGCCGCGTGTGGTATCCGTACTCCGAAGCGCAGGTGCAGTCGCTGGTGGTGCTGCTCAAGGACATCAGCAAGCGCAACGGCATCGACCCACGAAACATCATTGGCCATAGCGACATCGCCCCGCTGCGCAAGCTGGATCCGGGGCCATTGTTCCCGTGGAAGCGCCTGGCGGATGAAGGGCTGGGCATATGGCCGGACGCCAAGGCGGTTGCCCGTTACCAGGTGCAGTACGCAGCCGAGCTGCCGAGCATTACCTGGTTCCAGGAAGAGTTGGCGAAGCTGGGCTATCCGACGCCGCAGACGGGCGAGCTGGGTGTGGCAACGCGGCATGTGGTGGCCGCGTTCCAGATGCATTTCCGGGCGTCTCTGTTTGATGGGACG
Organism: Pseudomonas sp. SED1; assembly: GCF_034044025.1. Classification (NCBI taxonomy): domain Bacteria; kingdom Pseudomonadati; phylum Pseudomonadota; class Gammaproteobacteria; order Pseudomonadales; family Pseudomonadaceae; genus Pseudomonas; species Pseudomonas sp. SED1. Next base: position 32,040 of record NZ_JAXCIS010000233.1, on the reverse strand, counting down.
CCGGATGCCGAGAGTGCCGCGATCCTGCAGGCGTTGAATCACCAATAACGGTTGGCGCGTGATCCTACAGGGGCAGCGCCATATAGAACTGTGTTCCCTGCCCTGGCCGTGAATAAACCCCCATCCGGCCACCGTGCAATTGCACAATCTCCTTGCACAGCGCCAGGCCCAGCCCGGCGCCGCCTTTCTTGCGGCCTACCTGCACAAATGGTTCGAAGATTCGTCCCTGCTGGCCGTAGGCAATGCCTTCACCGTTGTCTTCGACGCTGACAATTACCCGTTCGCCATGACGACGCGCCTGCAAGCGGATCTGTCCACCGTCGGCCGTGTGCCGCAGGGCATTGCCTAAAAGGTTGTCGAGCACCCGCTCCAGCTGCGCTCGATCAGCATGCAACCTTGGCAGCGGGGATTGCTCCTCAACCAGCAGCTCGATGTTCTGCGCGTTCGCCTGCTCTGCGAAACGCGCGCGGGCATGTTCCAGCAGGTCGCTGATATCGCACGGGCCGAGGGTCAGTTTCTGTAAGCCATTCTGATAGCGCGAGAAGTTGAGCAAGTCGTTGATCAACTGCATCAGGCGCTGCATTTCCTCATTGACGGTATCCAGCAGGTCCGCTTCGCGGGATTCCGCAGGAAACTTCGCCCGTTCCCGGAACAAGCCGAATGCCATGTGCATGCCCGTGACTGGCGTGCGTAATTCATGGGACGCGCGCAACACGAACTCACTGCGCACCCGTTCAAAGGCGCGTTGTTCGGTAACGTCATGCAGCACCATCACTGCGCCCAGAATGTGCCCCTGGGTATGGCTCACCGGCGTCAGGCTGTACGTCAGCAGGCGCAGCTCACCCTCAACCTCCACTTCCAGGTCTTCAGGTGCGCGTTCGAGGTTGCCGCCGCGCAGCACCAGATGCAGTTGCTCATCCAGTTCCGGGCGGCCCAATGCTTCGCCAAGGCCTTGGCCCAGGCGGTTCTCGTCCCAACCCAGTTGGCGCTGCGCTACCGGGTTAAGGTGCTCCAGGCGACCTTGGCGGTCGATCATCAGCAGGCCGTCGTCGATGCTGTCGAGCACCGCCTGCAGGCGTTGCTGCCCGGCGAGCAGCTCATCGACATTGGTTGCCTGATGTTGGCGCAACGCTTCGGCCATGATGCCGAAACGCCGGGTCAGCAAGTTCATCTCGGCGGCTGACGAAATGGGCAGCGTGACTTCGAAGTTGCCCTGGCCGATCTTGTCGGCGGCCTTGGCCAACGCTTCGATCGGACCGCCAAAGCGCCGGGCGATCCCGTGGGCGGTGACGAAGCCTATGATCAGCACCGCCAGCCCGACCAAACCCAGCAAGCCGGCGATCAACAGCGCGCGCTCACGGGACTTGTGTTCGGTGTCGTTGATGTTATCCAGGGCTTTTTTGTGCTCGGCGATCAGGCCGTTGCGCAAAATGTTGAAACGCTTAGTCAACTCGTCGTTGTTGCGCAACTGCGCCGGAGCGTTCTCCTTTTTATCGAATGCCTCGAGAAAGCTCAGGTAATCAGTCTTGGCCTGGGTGAAACCGCTGGTTGCCGCATCCTTTTCTTCGTGTTCGATGCCTTGCTGCAGCAGCGCGAAATAACGTTGCTTGGAATCTTCCAGCGCAGCGGTATTTGGCTGCTCGTTGAGCATGATCATCAGCTGGTCGCCGAGGGTCTGCCGCAGCTTGAGGCCCAGGTCCAGGGTGATGAAGTTGCTGCGAATCAGCGATTCCTGGGTCTTGGCCATTTGCATGACACTCACCAGGCCCAGCAACAATCCCAGCAGGGCAACGGTGATCAGCGCGGAAATGCTCAGGAACAGCCGAGTGCGCAGCTTCATCGCAAGCTTCATAGGCTACAGCTCACAGGTTGTATTGTTTGCGTTTGCGGTACAGCGTTGACGCATCAATGCCGAGGGTTCGTGCCGCCTGGTCCAGGGTGTCACTGGTGGCCAGTACGGCGCCGATATGGGCCTTTTCCAGTTCATCCAGGCTTAACGCCGCACCAATACGCGGGGCGTTGTTGGTCGGCTGTTCGGCCATGCCGAGGTGGCTGATCTCAACCTTTTCCTGCGGGCAGATGATGCTGGCTCGCTCTACCACGTTGCGCAGCTCGCGAATGTTCCCCGGCCAGCGGTAGTTGAGCAGCGCCTCGCGGGCTTCATCGCTGAATCCGCGCGCCGGCCGCGCATATTCCTTCACAAAGCGCGCCAGGAAGCGGTCGGCCAGGGTCAGGATGTCTTCGCTGCGCTCGCGCAGGGGCGGCAGGTGCAAGGTGATGACATTCAGGCGATACAGCAGGTCTTCGCGGAAACGACCGTCGCGGACCATGTCTTCCAGGTTCAGGTTGGTAGCGGCGAGAATTCGCACGTCGGCGCGGCGAGTCACTGGATCGCCGACGCGCTCGTATTCCTTGTCCTGGATAAAACGCAGCAACTTGGGTTGCAAGGTAAGCGGAAAGTCGCCGATCTCGTCGAGAAACAGCGTGCCACCATCTGCCTGGTTGACCCGGCCCAGGGTGCTTTCGCTGGCGCCCGTAAACGCACCACGACTATGGCCGAACAGCTCGCTTTCCATCAGCTCCGCCGTCAGCGACGGGCAGTTGATGGTGACGCAGGATTTTTTCGCCCGCTTGCTCCAACCGTGTATCGCACGGGCCAGCTCACCTTTACCGGTGCCGGACTCGCCGAGGATCAGGATGTTCGCATCTGTACCCGCCACCTGGCGTGCCGTTTCCAGCACCACCATCATTGCCGGGCTGTGAGAGTCGAGACCGTCCTTGGGTTTGCGCACTTCGCCTTCGAGGGCTTCCAGGCGCGCCGACAGTTGGCGCACCTCCAGCTGCTTGGCGGTGGCCAGGCGCAATTGGTCGGGGCTGCATGGCTTGACCAAGTAGTCGGCCGCGCCGGCCTGGATCGCATCCACGGCGGTGTCGACGGCCGAATGGGCGGTGACGATCACCACGCGCATCCACGGCGCCTGGACGCGCATTTGCGCCAGTACGTCGAGGCCGTTGTCTTCGCCCAGGCGCAGGTCCAGGAAGCACAGGTCAAACACCTGGCGTTGCAGCAAGGCGTCCGCTTGGGCGGCGCTGTTGGCGGTGGCTACTGTGTAGCCTTCATCTTCCAGGCAGTAACGGAAGGTGCGAAGGATCGCGGATTCGTCATCCACTAAAAGAATACGGCCTTGAAGTTCCTTGGCTGATTCCATCTGTCCCGCGCTCCCACTAAGAATGAATGATGTTGTTTAGTCCCGGAATAATCGGGCAAGTTGCATGGTTTATTCTGATTGATTAAAGCCGTCATCGCGCAGCTATCTGCGCTTCTTCTTACAGAGACGCCGATTCATGGCGTTTTTATCTCCCTGTAGCCACTTCGGCAGTCGAACGTTGCTTTCCTATCCCCTGATCCGACCAGTGACCATCGTGCATTTCGCACGGTAAGGATAGGGGCATCGTGCAGGATGCTCGTGGTGTCAAAGCGCTTTTGTTTTTAACTAATTGATTTTATTGAGTTTTATTTTGTTAAAAAACTGGCACGCAGGCTGCAATACACCTCATACGAGCGTCACCAACGAATAATCAGATCAGAATGCGGGAGACACACAGCATGACTCGCCAAAGCCTCACTCAACTGCGTGTATCGCCACTGCGTCTGCAACAGGGGCTGTTTGCCAGCCTGGCCCTGTTGGTGACTTTGATCGGCGGTCAGCAATTGGCGCATTGGCAGCAGAGTCAACAGCAAGTCGCGCATTTTGAACGTCCGATGATGACCCAGACCCATTTCCGTTCCGTCGGCAGCACCACCGCCGACGTGACAACCCCGCAACTGACGGCGGTTGAACAAGACTCCACCCTCGGCGACCTGCCTTATCAGGAACGCTGGGTGTTCTAGGCAAGACACGGTCCTTGAACCAAGCGACCGCAAGCATCACCGCTGTTACCCCTAAAAGAAGCGTAAGGAGAATCACCATGTTGAGTTGGGCAATCACATTTCTGATCATCGCCATTGTGGCTGCAGTCCTGGGCTTCGGTGGTATCGCGGGCACCGCCACGGGTATCGCCAAGATTCTGTTTGTGGTCTTCCTGGTGATGTTCATCGCTTCCTTCTTCTTTGGCCGTCGTGGCCGAGGCTAAGCATGTTCAATTCGTCCCTTAAAGCCCTGGCTGCCGCCCTGTTGTTGGGCGGCAGCGGCCTGGCGCTGGCTGCCAATGACGGCCAGTCCCGGGCCAACGAAATGCTGAGCGCGGACCCGCAGTACCGCGAAACCTGGCAGAGCGTGGTCAAGAAGGAAGAGCGCTTGCCGGAATGGGTGATGAACCTGTCGGGCAGCGCGGAACAAATGAATGCCGTTGAAGAGGACGGTGACAAGTACTTGGTAGGGCCGCTCTGCGAAACCGCAGACACGTGCCTTAACAAGCGCCTGATCGTCGCTTTCAGCTTCGACAAAGAAGATGCGTACGCCATGTTGGTGGAAGTTCCTGCAGGCCTGCCTGCGGACAAATCGCCAACGCGGCACGCCGACTACCGCTATCTTGGCAAGCCGAACGAAGGCATGCAGAAGCTGTTGATGGAACAGCTCAAGAAAGATCCGAATTGGTACTAGGTTCGGTCTGACGACGCTGTCGTCTGCCGGCTTATCGTCCATAGAAAGAAGCACCATGCTTCTTTCTGTTTGCAACGCCCGACGAGGGCGCTGCATGACCAAGGGGTCGGGTTGCTCTGATCGTTCGGATCGGCGTGACCTACGGGTACATGGAGTGCCTGCGCAAGGGCCGGGTCAGGTGAAAAGCTGCGACGCAAGTTCCCAAGCCGATGGTTTGTGGAACTTGCGACGGGCTTGCGGCTCTTATGCCCGCTTCTGTCATACCGCCCATAGCGGCAATTTCCCTTTTTGCGTCGCCTCAACCATTTCTTGGTGTTTCCGCGTGACCATCTATCGAGAAAGTTTGTCTCCTGCCAGACAAGTTTTTCGATGGTATGCGTAGGAATTTACAGCAGTTTTCAGCCGCAGCCGTAGATTTTCAAAAAACCCTGCGCGAGCCTGAAATGGCCGGTTCGCGGCATTTATGCCTGCCGAAATGTCACATTCGAACTGACCGTTCAGACAGAAAAACTCAAAAAAACTCATGCCGATTCGGCATAGGGTAGGCGTTTACGGCATTAGACGTCGCCTCCTTGCATCGGAATAGTTGCGCCTTTTTTCGCCTGCCAGTGAGCCATATCGGCCAACTGCGGTGACCTTCTACGGGGGCAGATGCACACACTTTTTCGCTTCCGAGCGTTCCAGCTGCTGGCGCATCTGCCTGAGTCCACTTGAAGTAAGGGTAATGACATGAAGAAGGCAAAGCTAAGCCTCGCCTGGCAGATCCTCATCGGTCTGGTGCTGGGGATTGCAATCGGTGCGGTGCTTAACCATTTCAGTGCTGAAAAGGCCTGGTGGATCAGCAACGTGTTGCAGCCCGCTGGCGATATCTTTATCCGCCTGATCAAGATGATCGTTATCCCGATCGTGATTTCGTCGCTGATTGTCGGAATCGCCGGTGTTGGGGATGCGAAAAAGCTCGGTCGGATCGGCGTGAAAACCATCCTTTACTTCGAAGTAGTCACCACCATTGCCATTGTGGTCGGCCTGCTGCTGGCCAACCTGTTCCATCCGGGTACCGGCATCGACATGAGTACCCTGGGTACCGTCGACATCTCCAAATATACGGCCACTGCCGCTGAGGTCCAGCACGAGCACGCGTTCATCGAGACGATCCTCAACCTGATCCCGTCGAATATCTTCGCCGCCGTCGCCCGTGGCGACATGCTGCCGATCATCTTCTTCTCGGTGTTGTTCGGCCTCGGCTTGTCGAGCCTCAAGCCTGAACTGCGCGAGCCTCTGGTCACCATGTTCCAGGGCGTGTCCGAGAGCATGTTCAAAGTCACCCACATGATCATGAAATACGCCCCGATTGGTGTATTTGCCCTGATCGCGGTGACCGTCGCCAACTTCGGTTTCGCCTCGCTGCTGCCGCTGGCCAAGTTGGTGATCCTGGTTTACGTCGCCATCCTGTTCTTCGCCTTTGTGGTGCTCGGCCTGATCGCCCGTCTGTTCGGCTTCTCGGTGATCAAGCTGATGCGCATCTTCAAGGATGAGCTGGTGCTGGCCTACTCCACCGCCAGTTCCGAAACCGTGCTGCCGCGTGTGATCGAGAAGATGGAAGCCTACGGCGCGCCGAAGGCGATCTGCAGCTTTGTGGTGCCGACCGGCTACTCGTTCAACCTCGACGGCTCGACCCTGTACCAGAGCATTGCGGCGATCTTTATCGCGCAGTTGTATGGCATCGACCTGTCGATTGGCCAGCAACTGATGCTGGTGCTGACCCTGATGGTTACCTCCAAAGGCATCGCCGGCGTGCCGGGTGTGTCGTTCGTGGTGCTGCTGGCGACCCTGGGCAGCGTAGGTATTCCGCTGGAAGGCCTGGCGTTCATCGCCGGTGTCGACCGCATCATGGACATGGCGCGTACTGCACTGAACGTGATCGGCAACGCCCTGGCCGTACTGGTCATCTCCCGCTGGGAAGGCATGTACGACGACGCCAAGGGCGAGCGTTACTGGAACTCCCTGCCGCATTGGCGTACCAAGCAAGTGATGCCGGCCGGCGAGACCTCTCGCGGCTGATTGCCAGAGTTGGCTCCTACACAAACCCCGGAAAATTCCGGGGTTTGTCGTTTCTGCCAGCCCCGCTATCATTCGCCCCATCTTTCGGGGGATTCAACTGATGCTCAATGGCCTGTGGCTTGGCTTTTTTATCGTGGCGATGGTGTCCGCGCTGGCGCAATGGCTGATTGGCGGTAACGCCGGCATTTTTGCGGCGATGGTGGAAAGCATATTCGCCATGGCCAAGCTGTCGGTCGAGGTCATGGTGTTGCTGTTCGGCACGCTGACCTTGTGGCTGGGCTTCCTGCGCATCGCCGAGAAAGCCGGGATCGTCGATTGGCTGGCCAAGGCCCTGGGGCCACTGTTCCGGCGCCTGATGCCGGAGGTGCCCGCCGGCCACCCGGCCATCGGCTTGATCACCCTCAACTTTGCCGCCAACGGCCTGGGCCTCGACAATGCGGCCACGCCCATCGGCCTCAAGGCCATGAAGGCGCTGCAAGAGCTCAACCCCATCCCCAACACCGCCAGTAACGCGCAAATCCTGTTCCTGGTGCTCAACGCGTCCTCCCTGACCCTGCTGCCGGTCACCATCTTCATGTACCGCGCCCAGCAAGGTGCACCGGACCCGACGCTGGTATTCCTGCCGATCCTGCTGGCCACCAGCGCCTCGACGCTGGTGGGCCTGCTGTCGGTGGCGGTGATGCAACGCCTGCGGCTGTGGGACCCGGTGGTGCTTGCGTATCTGATTCCGGGTGCGCTGGTACTGGGTGGCTTCATGGCCTTGCTGGCGACGCTCTCAGCCACTGCGCTGGCGGGGCTGTCGTCGATCCTCGGCAACCTGACGCTGTTCGGGCTGATCATGTTGTTCCTGGTGATTGGCGCGCTGCGCAAGGTCAAGGTCTACGAGGCGTTTGTCGAAGGGGCCAAAGAAGGCTTCGACGTGGCCAAGAATCTGCTGCCGTACCTGGTGGCGATGCTCTGCGCGGTGGGCGTGTTGCGGGCGTCCGGTGCGCTGGATTTCGGCCTGGAAGGGATTCGCCATCTGGTGGCCTGGACCGGCATGGATACACGCTTTGTTGATGCGTTGCCGACGGCGATGGTCAAGCCGTTCTCCGGCAGCGCGGCGCGGGCGATGCTGATTGAGACGATGCAGACCCAGGGCGTGGACAGCTTCCCTGCGCTGGTAGCAGCGACGATTCAGGGCAGTACCGAGACCACGTTTTATGTGTTGGCGGTGTACTTTGGCTCGGTGGGAATCCAGCGGGCGCGGCATGCGGTGGGGTGTGCGTTGTTGGCGGAGTTTGCCGGCGTGGTTGCGGCGATTGCAGTGTGCTACTGGTTCTTCGGCTAAATCGCTGTCCGTGTAGGAGCGAGCTTGCTCGCGAAAAGCCGGAGAGCGACGCGGGGTATCAGGTTCCCCGCGTTATCGTTGACGATTTTCGCGAGCAAGCTCGCTCCTACATTGGTGGGCGACCTTGGCCCACCACCCAATCCACCACCTGTTTATTCAGTACATCTCCAGCCTGACCAAACCCGGCCACCACCGCCGGCACCTTGGTATCCCCCACCGGCTGCCTCACCTCAAACCGCTTGCTGGCAATAATCCGCTGATCACTGCCGCGAACCAGCCGCGCATCCAGCCGTATCACCACCTCAACCGCACTGCCGCGATACTCACTCTGAAACGCCTGTAACTGCCCGCCCAGCTCAAAGTCCGCCTGCAGATTGGTCTCATCGGTACTCAGCAATGTCACCCGCCCATCCCGCTGGAACCCGTCCAGCAACCGGTTACGCAACAGCACCGGTGACGGATCGCTCCAGCGGGAATTCGCATAGCTGCTGATCAGGTCGCCATTGGGCACCACCGCAATCCGCGGGCTGTCGAGGAATTCGCTGGTCTGCGGCTTGGCCACGCGCAGTGACCAGGTCACGGGGCTGGCTTGTGTGGTGGTCTGCGCCGAAGGCAACCGGTATACGTCCGAAGGGTCCGCCTTGGGCAAGATCGAACACGCACTGACCAATGCCAGGGCGACGGGGGCGATCACTTGGTAAGCACGCTTCATGGCGTGAACTCCTTGTTCTTGTCGCTGCCCAGCAGGTAACCGCTGGGGTTGGCTTCCAGGCGGCGGGAAATGGCGCGCAACGAGCCCAGGGTTTCCCGCAGCTCGCGCACCGCTGGCGCCAGTTCGTTTAGACCCTGCATGCCGCTGTTGAGGGAGTCCTTGTTGTTAGCCAGCAAGGTGTCGATGGTGGCCGTGCTTTGTTGAAGGGACTGCATGGCCTTTTCTGCGCTGCCGAACACCTGCTTGCCCTGATCATTGAGCAAACCATTGGCGTTGCGCATCAATGCGGTGGTTTGCTCCAGGGTGGCGCTGGCCTGTTTGCTCACCTGCATCAATTGCTGCATCACCACCTTGATATCGCCGCGTTGATCGGCAATCGCGCCGGTGGTCTGTTGCAGGTTATCCAGGGTGTTGCTGAGGCGGTCGACGTTCTCCCGGGAGAACATGTGGTTGGCGTTGTGCAGCAGCAGGTTGATGCTGGTCATCAGGTCATTGCTGTTGTTCAGCAGGCGAGCGATAGGCGACGGCGAGGCAATGATCTGCGGCAGTTCGCCGTCCTTGCCCTTGAGCTCCGGGCTTTGGGGAGTGCCGCCGCTGAGCTGGATGATCGAGGTACCGGTGATGCCGGTCAGCGCCAGCTTGGCCTGGGTGTCTTCCTTGATCGGCGTTTGCCCGGCCAGGCGGATGCGCGCCAACACCCGGCGCGGGTCTTTCGGGTCGAGGCGCAGGCTGGTGACATCGCCGACCTTGATCCCGCTGTACTGCACCGCACTGCCCTGGGAAAGGCCACTGACCGCCTCGTTGAAGATCACTTCGTAATCCTGAAACGCGCTGTCGACGCTGGATTTGGCCAGCCACAGGCCAAACAGCATGGCGCCGACCACGACGATCACGCTGAACAGACCGATCATCACATGATGGGCTCGGGTTTCCATGTCATACCTCGTTGAGCAGTTGAGCGGCATCCAATGCCGCGCGGCCCCGTGGGCCATGGAAGTATTCGTGAATCCAGGCGTCGTCGGTTTCCGAGACGACATCGATGGCATCCGCCACCAGTACCTTTTTCTGCGCCAGCACCGCCACACGGTCGGTGATGGTGTACAGCGTGTCGAGGTCGTGGGTGACCAGGAACACGCTCAGGCCCAACGCATCGCGAAGGGTCAGGATCAGTTGGTCGAAGGCGGCGGCGCCGATCGGGTCAAGGCCGGCGGTGGGTTCGTCGAGAAACAGAATGTCCGGGTCCAGCGCCAGGGCACGGGCCAGGGCCGCACGCTTGATCATGCCGCCGGAGAGTGACGATGGATATTTGTCCGCGGCCGACAGCGGCAACCCGGCCAGCGCCAGCTTAACCGCCGCCAGGTGTTCGGCATCGGGACGGCTGAGGCCAGCATGTTCGATCAGCGGCAAGGCGACGTTTTCGGTAACCGTCAGCGAGGAAAACAGCGCGCCCTTCTGGAACAGCACACCGAAGCGTCGTTCCACCATTGAGCGCTCGTGCTCCGAGAGGCTCGGCAAGTTCTGCCCGAACACCCGCACTTGCCCTTCGCTGGGCTGGCGCAGGCCAATGATGCTGCGCAGCAGCACCGACTTGCCGCTGCCGGAGCCACCGACTACGGCGAGGATTTCGCCTTTGTACAAATCCAGGTCGAGGTTCTCGTGCACGCTTTGCGGGCCAAAGCGGTTGCACAGCCCACGGACTTCGATCACCGCCTCGGTGGGCGCACGGCGTAAACGACTCACCAGCCCATCTCCATGAAGAACAGCGCGGCGACCGCATCCAGCACGATCACCACGAAAATCGATTGCACCACGCTGGAGGTGGTGTGGGCGCCGACGGACTCGGCGCTGCCGCTGACCTTGAAGCCTTCCAGGCAGCCGATGGCAGCAATCAAGAAGGCGAAGATCGGCGCCTTGATCATGCCGACGATAAAGTGCTGTACGCCGATGTCCGATTGCAGCAGCGAGAGGAACATCGCCGGTGAAATATCCAGGGCCACTGCGCACACCACACCACCCCCGATAATCCCCGAGATCATCGCCAGGAACGTCAGCATCGGCAGCGCCACCAGCAATGCCAGCACGCGGGGCAGCACCAGCAACTCCATCGGGTCGAGGCCCAGGGTGCGAATAGCGTCGATTTCTTCGTTGGCCTTCATCGAGCCGATTTGCGCGGTGAAGGCACTCGCGGTGCGGCCGGCCATCAGGATTGCGGTGAGCAACACGCCGAATTCCCGCAGGAACGAGAATGCCACCAAGTCCACGGTAAAAATGCTCGCGCCAAAACTGGCCAGCACCGTGGCGCCGAGAAACGCGACCACCGCGCCCACCAAAAAGGTCAGCAAGGCCACAATGGGCGCGGCGTCGAGGCCGGTCTGTTCGATATGCGCGACCATTGGCGTCACGCGCCAACGCTTGGGCCGGAACACGCCACGGGCAAAGGTTTCGAGGATCAGGCCGATAAAGCCCAGCAACTTCAGGCCGTCTTGCCAGACGGTGTACACCGCGCTGCCGATGCGCGCCAGCAACATGATGCCAGCGGCTTCTTCCGCTTCCTTGGCCGGTACACAGAAGTCGTTCAGGGAGCGATAGACGGTTTTCAGCAGTGCACGGTCGGCGGTCGAGAGGCTGCAGTCGGTCTGTTCGGCGGATTGTTCGATGCGCTCGGGCCCGAGCAATTCCACCAGCAGCGAGGCGCCGGCCGTGTCCAGGGCGCCGAGGCCGTTAAGGTCGATGCGCGCGCCAGCGTCGTACTGGCCGTCGAGCTTTTCCGACAGCTTCTTCAGGTTGGCATAGTGGGCAAGCGTCCAATCCCCCGTAATCCTCAGTTGTGGAGGTTGGGTGGACGTGTCCAGATGGGCTGCACCGGCCGTTGTGCTACTGGTCATAAGCTCCGAGCTTGTTTGGCTATTCCAGAATTCCTACGTAATAGCACGATCCTGCCTACTTTGGCGCGTCCGGCGTTGTAGCGCCCTGACCGGGGTCAGTCACCTTGAAGCGCAGCACGCCGATCACCTGACCATCTTCGGTCAGCACCCGCACCTGCCAGCGTCCCACCGAGTCGGGTGGGAAGTTCTGCTTGTGGGTCCAGGCCCGATAACCTTCCTTGCGCCCGCCATGGATATCCAGGGCGATACGGTCGACTTCTTTGCCGTTGAATTTCCACACATGGTAGATCCGCTCATCCAGCCCGCGCGGCGCGTTGATCGCGGTGTAGGCATACAACCCGCTGCTGCGCAGTTGGGCGGCGCTGACTTCTTTCAGGTCATCGCCGGGCGTGCGGTCCTGCAATTGAGTGCTGATGGCCACTTCGGTCATCCACAGCGTGGCGGGCGGCACCCAACTGCGCAGGAACCAGCCGGCGCAACCAATTGCCGCGGTAACCCCCAGTAGCATCGCCCAGCCTTTGATGCTGCGCAGCGGCAGGCTGACGGCCAGGCTCGGGATAGATAGTGCCATAGCCACACCGAGGGCCAGTTTGTAACTCTCGGCGGTGGTCAGGTGCAGGATGATCGGCAGCGCGGTCAGCAGGGCTGCGAACAGGGTCAGGGTATGCAGTGCCAGAAACAGCGAGCGTTTGGGCGCCAGCCACTTGTAGTACAGCGGGTCGATGATCGAGACCAGCGCCGCCGCGCCCAGCAGGCCGGTAAAAATCGACTGGCCGCTGTTCCAGGTGGTGGTGACAAAAAAGAACGGCAGGACAAAAAACAGGCTTTCCTGGTGGATCATCTGCGTGGCGTAGCGTAGCAGCGGTTCGGGAATTTCCCGTTTGAAGACTTTGCTGAACAGCTGGGTGAGGCTGTTTTCGTGCATCAGCCATAACCAGCTCACCAGCATAATGATGGCGATCCAGCTGGCCATGCCTTGCTGGCGATCCACCAGGATGAAGCTGCCCACACCCGAGATGAAGCCGCCGAGCGCAATCACCCCTGGGTAGCGCTTCATCAGCTCGAGGATGCGCTGGATGTAGTGGGTCAGCATAGGCATTCGGCAGTTCACAGTCTTTGTAGGGGAAAATCCCAGACAGAATAACGTTTTAGCCGTTTTCTCGGGGCCTCATTACGCAATCCCTTTGCGATAACGCCACACGCCGAGCAACACAATCGCAATCAGCCCCAGCGCACCGGCGGCGATCCAGTTGAGGGTGTCGTAACTGAACAACGGTTTCTCGATGCGCCAGTAGCCGTTCTGCTTGAACAGCTCGCGCATCGCCTGGTTGGCCTGCGCCAGGCTGACGGCCTTGATGCGCTTGGCCGGGTCACTGAAGCGCCCTTTGGCGTAGTCGCCCGACGCACTCCAGTAATAGTCGGCCAACGCGCTGTTGCCTTGAACGGCCCAGGCCTGGCGGGCGATGGCGGCTTGTTGCAGGCGGGCAAAGGTGGCGGGGTCGAGGCCGTCCTGCAGCAGTTGGGCCTTGAGGGTTTCCAGCACCTGCTCAGCTTCGGGCAGGTCGTCGCGCTCAAGGTCGGCGTTGAGGCTCATGAAGCCGACGCCGCCCAGCACTTCGCGCTCGCTCCATGGGCCGTAGGACAAACCATGCTGCAGCCGCAGTTGGCGATACAGTGCCCAGTCCAGGTAGTCCTTGAGCAGGTCGAAGGTTTCATCGTACTGATCGTCCAGCACCGGCTCGGGGAATAACCAGTGCAGCTTGGCGTTGTCACCGACCCAGCCGTGGATCAGATCGCGGCGGATGGCGGCGGCGTGTTGAATCTCCGGCAGTGGGCGATGTTCGCTGGGGTCAACCGGGTCAAGCGCGCCGTAGGTGCGTTCGAGGTAGGCCGGCAACAGCTTGTCGAGGTCGCCGACGATGATCAGGGTCATGTTGTTGGGGGCGTACCAGGCCTTGCGCAGCTTTTCCAACTGGTCGCGGGTCAGGTGCTCAACTTCGGCCCGCTCGGCGCATTTGAGGCCCAGCTCTACGGCAAGCTGGCTGCTGGCCTTGTGGCCGAGGTCCTGGCGATCCAGCAGGCGTTGCAGGTGTGAGTAATGGCCGCCGTCTTCGCGTTCCACCACTTGTTTGGCGGCGTTGATGTTGGCGTCGGTCAGTTCGGTGCGGGTGACGATGGCCAGCAGCAGGTCGAGCACCTTGCGCTGGTTTTGCGCCGGGGCCTCGATGACGAAGGTGGTGTCGGCGTTGCTGGTGTAGGCGTTCCAGTCGCCGCCGAGGGCTTGCATGCGTTCTTCCAGCTCACCTTCGCCACCGCCGTCGATACCGCTGAACAGCAGGTGTTCCAGCAGGTGCGGCAGCTCCTTGTCTTCGCAACTGAAGTCATCCAGGCCCACGCCCACCACCAGGCGAATGGCTACGTGGCCGCGCTCAGTGCCCGGTTTGAGCAGCAATTGCAGGCCGTTGGGCAGTGTGTAGCCCTCGACTTGCAGGCGGTCAAAGGCAAAGGTGTGGGCCGAGCCGATGAGCAGGCAGGCGAATAGCAGGCGACGCATAACAGGCTTCCTGGCGAATGAGGTCCGTTGTTAACTGACTTCACTCGCCGTCGTACGTTCAGGGCGAATGCGTGATGTCGGCAATATCGTCCGCCGAGAGCGCGCCGGTGTCGGTGGTTTCGAGCACCACATAAGCGCTGCTGCAGAACAGAGAATTGAGACGCTTCATGTCAGCAATCAGCTCCAGGTGCAGGGAACTGGTCTCCAGGCTCTGTACGATTTTACGTTGCAAGCGGCTGACGTGGGCGTGGGCCAGGCGACGCTCCTGGGCGCGAAAGCGACGTTTCTCCCGCAGCAATTGCCGGGCGCTTTCCGGGTCGGCGCTGAGGAACACCGACAGGCCCAGGCGCAGGTTGGCGATCAACTGAGATTGCAGGCCGGCCAGCTCCTCCAGGCCGACTTCGGAGAACGAGCGGCGCTGGGAGGTTTTTTGCTGCTGGACCTTGCGCAGCATGCGTTCGATCAGGTCGCCGGCCAGTTTCAGGTTGATCGACAGTTCGATGATCTCGGCCCAGCGCCGGCTGTCTTGCTCGCTGAGGTCTTCCCGGGGCATTTGCGCGAGGTAGAGTTTGATCGCGCTGTAAAGCGCCTCGACATCGTCGCTCAGGCTGCGCATTTCCTGGGTGATGGCGGTCTGCTTGCCCCGCAGCACTTCCAGCATTGAGGTCAGCATGTTGTCGATCAGGTCGCCCAGGCGCAGGGTTTCGCGGGCGGCGTTGGCCAGTGCAAGGCTTGGGGTGGCGAGTGCTGCCAGGTCCAGGTGGCGTGGCTTGGCCAGGCCGTTGACCTCCTCGCGCTCCGGCAGCAACCAGGCGCACAAGCGGGACATCGGGCCAATGGTGGGCAGCAGGATCAGGCAGCGAGTGACGTTATAGAGCAGGTGAAAGGTGATCACCATGCCTTGGGCGCTGTAGTCCAGGCCGTCCATCCAACCGACCAGCGGGTCGAGTACCGGGATGATCAGCAGCAAGCCGATCAGCTTGTACAGCAGGCTGCCCAAGGCCACCTGGCGCCCGGCGGCGTTCTGCATGCTGGTGCTGAGAAAGGCCAGCACGCCGCTGCCGATGTTGGCGCCGATCACCAGGCCGATGGCCACGTGCAGGCCGATCACGCCGGCACCGGCCAGGGTCGCGGTCAGCAGGACGGCGGCCAGGCTGGAGTAGGAAATCATCGCGAACAGTGCGCCGACCAGGGCATCGAGCAAGATGTCGCCGGTCAGCGAGGCGAACAGGACTTTAACGCCCTGCGCGTGAGTAATCGGGCCCGCAGCTTCGACGATCAGTTGCAGTGCGAGGATGATCAGCCCGAGGCCGATTCCGACGCGGCCCATCTGCCCGGCACGCGTCTGTTTGCGCGACAGGAAGAAAATCACCCCGAGAAAAATCAACAGCGGCGACAGCCACGACAAGTCAAAGGTCAGCACCCGGGCCATCAGCGCGGTACCGACGTCGGCACCGAGCATGGTCGCCAGGGCGGGCATCAGGCCCATCAAGCCCTGGCCGACAAACGAGGTCACCAGCATCGCCGTGGCGTTGCTGCTTTGCACCATGGCCGTTACCAGGATGCCGGCGATAAACGCCAGCCAACGCTTGGACATGTTCTGCCCGATGACCTGGCGCAGGTTTGAGCCGTAAACCCGCAGGATCCCGGTACGGACGATGTGCGTGCCCCAGATCAGCAGGGTTACCGCGGAAAGCAGATTGAGCAGGGTCAGCATGCTGGGCCCCCTGTGTTGAGTCGTGCCCCAATCGGAGCAAGTGAATAGTGCCGCGTGCCTTTCTACGTCTTGTACTTAAGCTGTAGTTGGCGAATGGGCTCTGCGCCAGCATCGCATAGCTAAAGTCGGGATTGAAACAAAACTGTCATGAAATCAGCTTTTTGCAGATGAAAAAAAGGGGCTTTGCAGGAGCGAGCTTGCTCGCGAAGCACTCAAGGACAACGCGTTCAATCAGACTGCGCGCGTTATCGTTGGCGATCTTCGCGAGCAGGCTCGCTCCTACAGGGGTTCCAGGTTATTGACCCGGAATGTCCTTGCGCAGTTTCACAGGGTCCTGCTGTTTCTTCTTTTTGTTGATGGCAGTGCGCATCTTGATGTTCACCGCTTCTACCGCCAGGGAGAACGCCATGGCGAAGTAAACGTAGCCTTTTGGCACGTGTACGTCGAAGGCCTCGGCGATCAGCACGGTACCCACCACCAGCAGGAACGACAGCGCCAGCATTTTCAACGACGGGTGTTTGTCGATGAAATCGCTGATGGTGCCAGCGGCCATCATCATCACCAGTACGGCGACGATGATCGCGGCCACCATCACCGGTACGTGGGAAACCATACCAACGGCAGTAATCACCGAGTCCAGCGAGAACACGATGTCGATGATCGCGATCTGGATGATGGTGTAGATGAACTGGCCACCGGCACCTTTCGGTTCGTCGTGGGTTTCGTCTTCACCTTCCAGCGCGTGGTACATCTCCTGGGAGCTTTTCCAGAGCAGGAACAGGCCACCAAAGAACAGGATCAGGTCGCGGCCGGAAATGCCTTGGCCGAACACCATGAACAGGTCGTCGGTGAGGCGCATCACCCACGTAATCGACAGCAGCAACAGGATTCGCGTGACCATGGCCAGGGCCAGGCCGAAGATCCGGGTGCGGGCCTGCATGTGCTTGGGCATGCGGCTGACCAGGATCGAAATCATGATGATGTTATCGATGCCCAAGACGATTTCGAGGGCAGTCAGGGTGAAGAAGGCAATCCAGATTTCTGGATTGGTCAGCCATTCCATGTGTAGTCCTTTGAACGAGTTTGGACCGCGCCAGCCTTAAGATCCGGCGCGGTGAGTTGTACGATTACAGAGTGCTGAACAGCGGAAAAATCCCCATCAGCAACGCTGCGACCATTATGCACAGGCACACCAGCACCGCCCACTTGAGGGTGAAGCGCTGGTGATCGCCAAATTCGATACCCGCCAGCGCCACCAACAAGTAGGTCGATGGAACCAGTGGGCTCAACAAGTGCACGGGTTGGCCAACGATCGAGGCGCGGGCCATCTCCACGGCGGTGATGCCGTAATGGCTGGCAGCTTCGGCCAGTACCGGCAGTACGCCGTAGTAGAAGGCATCGTTGGACATGAAGAACGTAAACGGCATGCTCACCAGCGCCGTGATCACCGCCAGGTAAGGGCCGAGGGCGTCAGGGATCACTGCGAGCAGGCTCTTGGACATGGCGTCGACCATGCCGGTACCGGACAGAATACCGGTGAAGATACCGGCGGCGAAGATCAACCCGACCACCGCCAGTACGCTGCCGGCGTGGGCGGCGACGCGGTCTTTCTGCATTTGCAGGCATGGGTAGTTGACGATCATCGCGATACTGAAGGCCACCATGAACAGCACGGGCAGCGGCAGCAGGCCGGCGATCAGGGTGCACATCAGGGCCAGGGTGAGCGCGCCGTTGAACCAGATCAGCTTCGGACGGCGTGCATCCGGGTACTGTGAAACGCTGATTTCGCTGTGGTCGATCTCGTCGCCGTGCAGGTGCAGTTCGCCGAGGCGCGCACGTTCGCGTTTGCCGTACATGTAGGCAATCACCAGAATCGCAACCACGCCCGCCAGCATCGCCGGGATCATCGGCACGAAAATGTCCGACGGGTCTA
Source organism: Pseudomonas sp. SED1 (assembly GCF_034044025.1). NCBI lineage: Bacteria > Pseudomonadati > Pseudomonadota > Gammaproteobacteria > Pseudomonadales > Pseudomonadaceae > Pseudomonas > Pseudomonas sp. SED1. The sequence continues at coordinate 14,244 of NZ_JAXCIS010000233.1, read as the reverse complement.
CATGCAGCGCACTGGCTGCACGGGCAGTCGGGCCGCCCCACGGGGTCATGTTCATCACGCCGCCGGCGAGGATGATCAGGCCGGCCATGATCCGCGGGCTCATGCCGATGCGCTTGTACAGCGGCAGCATGGCGGCCACGCAGATCATGTAGGTGGTGGCGCCGTCACCGTCCAGCGAGACCACCAACGCCAGTACGGCGGTGCCGACCGAGACCTTCAACGGGTCGCCTTTGACCAGCTTGAGGATTTTGCGCACGGCCGGGTCGAACAGGCCGGAGTCGATCATCAGGGCAAAGTAGAGAATGGCGAACATCAGCATCACGCCGGTCGGCGCGAGCTTGGTGATGCCTTCGAGCATCATCGGGCCGATCTTCGGCGCAAAGCCGCCGAACAGCGCGAACAGGATCGGCACGATGATCAGGGCAATCAGCGCGGACAGGCGCTTGGTCATGATCAGGAACATGAACGTGATGACCATGGCAAAGCCAAGGAAAGTCAGCATAGGAATACTCCAGGCGTAGCGCGGCTAGGGAATGGCGAACCGGTTGGGGTCAGCGCAGAACGAACAGCACGAGGCGTACGGGTGGAGTTGGGGCAAACAGGCGGGTACGAGCGGACATCGGGAATCACCATTGTTGTTGTTAATAACCGGTCTGTTGCCGGTAGTGGTGGGCGATCCTAGTCCCGGAAGCTTTCAGCCAGCTTTCGCTTAAGAAACAGGCTACGTTGAGTGACGACTGGTCCTATATGAAATGAGGATATGGGAGACAAAGCATGCATGAGCAACACCAAGGCGGCTGCCATTGCGGCCGGGTGCGCTATGAGTTCAGCGGGGCGTTGGTGGACATTGCCCACTGCCACTGTTCGATTTGCCGGCGGGTCAGTGGAGGGTTGGTGACCACCTGGATCACCCTGCCCCGTTCCGCATTTGCCTGGGTGGCGGGAACGCCGGCCCAGTACGAATCGTCATCGACGTGTGTGCGGTATTTCTGTTCGAACTGTGGGGCGCACCTGGCATTGGTGACCCGCCTGAGCCCCGAGAGTATCGATGTGACCATCGCGACCCTGGATCACCCGGAGCGCGCCCCGGCAGATCGGCATATCTGGGTAGAGAGCCGACTGCCGTGGTTGCATCTGGATGAGCAGTTGCCGGAAGAGGATGAAGAGGTGCTCTAGGGCAGCTCGAATCCGCCGGAGGCCTTGTGCAAGGCGCGCAAGTGCTCGCCCAGCAGCTTGAGGTTGGCTTCACACGCGGCAATCTCTGCGGCGCGTGACGGCTCCAGCAGCGCCCTCACCTCTTTGTCCAGGTCGCCCGTCAGCGACTGCAATTGCTTCTGGCGCGCGGCGCTTTCCGATTCCAGGCGCTGGGATTCCGTGGGCTGTGGCAAGCCGTAACCGCTGGTGCCCAGCAGCTCTGCCGGGCGACTGAGGAAGCCGCTGTTGGCGAGGATCTGCTGCAAGGTGGCGTTGGCTTTCTCCATGCCGCCGTTTTTCAGTTCGCGGGCGCCGAGGTAGCGTTGTTTGACTTCATCCTGGGCCAGCATGAGCTGCTTGCGAAAACTCGCCTGCTCCAGCAACAGCAAGGCCGCGCTGGCGCGCAGGTCCGCTTCGGCGAACCATGGGCGACGTTCCTCCGCGCTCAGGGACAACCAATCTTCCACCTCGGCCTGTTTGATCGGCAGGCGCTTTTTCAGCACCTCGAACATCGCCTGGTAACGCTCGCGGAAGGAATCGAAGTGATAGCCGAGGCGCAGTGCGCGCTTTTTGTCATCCAGCACGCTGGTATCGGCCAGGCCCCGGCCCTTGAGGACTTCCAGCAGGCCATTCGGCGTGATGTTGTCCAGGCCGGTCAGTTGCGGGTTGGCGCTGCCGCTGCGTAGCAGTTTCAGGCTTTCGACTGCGCAGTTGTTGGAGATGAAGAAGTAGTTGCCGTCATAGCTCCAGTGCATTTCGGCGGCGTGTTCAACGGTGTCGTTGATCTCCTGGCGCGTGAGTGTCAGGGGCACCGAGGCCAGGCCACGCAGTTCGGTCTTGGTGTACTCGTCGATGACCTGGGACAGCGGCAGCACGAACAGCCGCGATGGGTACTTGCCGATCAGTCCGTCCCAGCTTGAAAGCTGTACGTCCCCGACAAACGCGCGGTAAGACAGAACCAGGTGCTGGTCCAGGTCCAGTCGGCAGTCCGGGCCGCGTGGCCGGCCTGGGGCGCAGATCACCAGGCGCAACATGCTGTGGCCCCAGCGGCTCACCAGGTTCTGGTTGGCTTCGGCCAGCAGGTAGTCGATTTCATAGACCCGCTCGGGATCGACCTGGCCCAGTGGCGTCTTGGCGAAGTCGTTGCCGGCATTCAGGAAGGCGTAGGTTTTGGCGCAGGTGTCCTTGGCCGGCGGCGCCCAGCCAAAGTGTTCCTTGTAATAGCGGTACAGCGAAGGCCGGCGGCAGGCGTAGCTCGGGTCGAGGAGGAAGTACTCCATGTTGACCGCGACGAATTCCAGCGGGCTGGTGGTTTCGTAGATGTCCGGGCTGCGGGCGACCTGATGGTTGTTCTGTTCACGTTCGCCGCGGCGACCGACGTATTGCGGCCACCCGGCGAGGTCCAACAGGCGTGGGTCATCGCTGAGGGTAAAGCGGCGGTCGTTCTGGCCACGGCATTGATCGGGCAGGCCGATCAGGCCAGTGATGTTGTTCTGGCGACTGCAGCGCTGGATCAGCTTGCGGTCGGCGCTGGGCCACAGGCGGGCGCGGTCGTAAATGTGGGTCAGTTCATGCAGCACGGTGGCGAGCATTTCCCTGCGCACGGTACCGTGGGGGCGATTGGTTTTTTGGGTTGCGGCGCTGCCGTCGGTGAGGCTGTCCAGCAGGTTGCTGTTGAGGTCCAGTTCGGACACCAGCGAGGCCTGGCCGTAGGCGTTCTCGGGCATCTTGTCGGTCCAGCCGACGTCGATGGTCCGGTCCAGTTGCTGGATGAACCGCGGGGGTAACGCCTGCATCGCTTCATCCAGCAATGCCTGGCTGGCTTGCTGCTGAGCAGGGCTCAAGCCATCGGTCTTGAGCCGTAGTTGCAGGTCGGCCTGAGCCGCGCTGGCGCCGAGCAGCAGCGTGCCGGCCAGTAGCCAGGCGGCGATTTGCCTCACAGAGAGAGGATAGCTTCGGCGAGGACCTGGTCGCTGGCGTCGCGGGCTTCTGGCACGCGGGTTCGCAGGGTGTCGAAAGCAGCTTCCAATTGGGCGCCACGAATCTCGCCATCGCTGGCGACGAAACTGGCGGCGTCGTCGTGGGCTTCGCGTACGACTTTCGAGTCGCGGATGGATGTGGTGGTGTCCGAGGTAAAATCAATGGTGCGGGCCGAGGCGCGGACGATGATGTTACTGGTGGCCTTCAGGGTTTGTGCCTGGGCAACACCGGCCAACAACAGCAGGCCGAGAGCGGCGGCGATCAGCGGGCTACGCATGGAAAGACTCCGAAATACAAAGATGATTATTGGACGAGAATTGCTTGCGCCAGTTCAAGGTCACTGGCTTTAAGTTTTGGCTGGGCATGGCGCAGATAATCCAGCGCTGATTCCAGTCGGGCTCCCCGCCATTGGCCGTCAGTGGCAATGAAAGCGGCAGCGTCATCCTGGGCGGCCAGTATCAGTTTATGGTCGAACGGTGCGGAGGTCACTTTGCTGGTGGCGTACGCACTGACAACGAGGCTCTGGGTGGACAGGTCAAAGGCCAGAACTTGCGTGGACCAGCAGGCGCAAAACATTACGGGAACGATCAACAGGCGGTATGAAAAAGCCATGGGACTCGACAACTGAAAGCGAGCGCCAAGGCTAGCGCAATGCCCGTGCGAGAGCCAGCGCGGAGGTTTCAGGGAGCGTTTGGCGCTCCCTTCTTCCTCGCCTGCGGTCAGATGGCCAGGATCGCCTGGGCCAGTTGAGCGTCAGTCGCGATGTTCAGTTGTGGGGCCTGTTGGCGGATCTGGGCCAGGGCGCTTTCCAGTTTCACACCACGGATGGCGCCTTCGCTGGCGACAAAGCTGGCGGCGTCGTCGCGGGCGGCACGTACGACTTTGTTGTCACGCAGGGAGGATGTGGCGTCGGAGGTCGCATCTGAGGTGGCTTTCAGTGCGCCGACGATCGAGTCCGTGGTCACGATCAGGCTGGAGGCGTTGGCATTGGCAGCCAGGGCCAGCAGGGCTGCAGTGCTTAGCAGGCGAAGACGGGACATGGGGTGACTCCTGTGGATGAACGAATAAAGGTGGCACAAAGCCGCTAAGTGAGCAGCGGGACCATGGGCATCAGACGCCCGTTCTACAGGGTTCGCCACGTGGTAACCGGATATTAAGCCGCCGTTTATCCGTTCGGATAGCCACCCGAGCTGATTACTCGCTCCAGAACGATTTGGACAGCTCAGATGCTCGGTCCCCGTGACTGATTCCCGCGTCAGATAATTCCCGCGGATCCAGTTGAGCCAGCAGCCTGCGTGTGCGGGTACGTTGCCCCCACCGGGCGAGCGCCGCGGTCGTGCGCTTGAGTAGCCGTATCAACAGCGGGCGTTGCTGAATTTGGATCGTCATGACGAGCGCCTTTCATGAGGTTCTGGAACACCATGTTGGGCCGGAAGGTATTACCGGTACAGATACACCAAGGATTAATTGTACTGATTAATTGTTATGGTTTTTAAACTGTACCTGTCCGTATGAGAGCCTACTGTTTTCGCCCTTGAAAATCCAAACCCCAGAAACCACAAAACCCGCCTCCGGTTACCCGGGGCGGGTTTTGCTTCAACAATTCGGAGTGCTGGCGGTGGACCCGGTGGGTCAGGGCCAGCGGACGCTAATTAGCGCCAGAACGGCTTGCTCAGCTCTTCGTAGCGTTGTGCTTCGCTGATACCGGCGTCAGCCAGCAGACGCGAATCCAGGCGAGCCAGTTGATGGCGGCTGGAGATGCGGCGCTGCCACAACATCAGGTTGGCGAGAACGCGCAGAGGCAGGGAAGCCTGGGTGTTTACAGCTTTTTCTTCGAAGAACAGATCGGAACTGAGTGTACGTTCCATGATGACATCCTTCCGCTTGTGGCGGGATTAGGTAGTGGTTTAACTGATGCCAATGATCCTCCTCCGGCGCAAGACTCTCTAGATACAGTTCACCTGTATTGTGAGGGGCCAGTTAACTGTTTATAGAGGCTGTACTGTACGAAATTGGGGCAACTGTACCTATGAGCACTTTAATGGTGCGTTTTAGGTGATTTTTGAGGTGCGGGTAGGATTTTTCGGTAGGAAATGACCGGTACAGCAGTACAGTTTTTTATAAAAATTGGGTTTGGAAACCCGGACTGATGAAGCTGTGTTTGCATCAGTCCGAATCTGTATCAATCACGCCTTCAGCATATGCCCGGTTTCTTCCAGGTTGATGTGCCAACTCAGGGCTTCTCGCAGGATATGCGGGGTGTGACCGCCTAGAGCACAGGCTTGGGTGAAGTACGTGTTCAGGGCATCGCGGTACGCCGGGTGCACGCAGTTGTCGATGATGACCCGAGCCCGCTCCCGCGGCGCCAGGCCCCGCAGATCCGCCAGGCCGACCTCGGTCACGAGGATGTCGACGTCATGCTCGGTATGATCCACATGGCTGACCATCGGCACCACGCTGGAAATCGCGCCAGCCTTGGCGATCGACTTGGTGACAAAGATCGCCAGGTGCGCGTTACGCGCAAAGTCGCCCGAGCCGCCAATCCCGTTCATCATCCGCGTGCCGCAGACATGGGTGGAGTTGACGTTGCCGTAGATGTCGAACTCCAGTGCGGTGTTGATACCAATGATGCCCAGGCGCCGCACCACTTCCGGGTGGTTGGAGATTTCCTGAGGCCGCAGCACCAGCTTCTCTTTATAGCGTTCCAGGTTGCCGAACACGTCGGCGTTGCGACGCTCCGACAACGTGATCGAGCTACCGGAGGCGAAGCTGAGTTTACCGGCGTCGATCAGGTCGAACGTGGAGTCCTGCAGGACTTCCGAATACATCGTCAGGTCTTCGAACGGCGACTCGATCAGGCCACACATCACCGCGTTGGCGATGTTGCCGATGCCGGCCTGCAGCGGACCCAGCTTGTTGGTCATGCGCCCGGCGTCCACTTCTTCTTTAAGGAAGTTGATCAGGTGATTGGCGATCGACTGGGTGTCGCTGTCGGGCGGCGTCACAGTGGAGGCCGAGTCCGATTGGTTAGTGATGACGATGGCGACGATCTTCTCCGGCGGGATCGGGATCGCGGTGCTGCCGATACGGTCGTCCACGGCCACCAACGGAATTGGCGTACGGGTCGGGCGATAGCTCGGGATATAGATGTCGTGCAGACCTTCCAGGTTCGGGTTATGCGCCATGTTGATCTCGACGATCACCTGCTTGGCGAAAATCGCGAAACTGGCGGAGTTACCCACAGACGTGGTCGGAACAATGTGGCCTTGCTCGGTGATCGCCACGGCCTCTATCACCGCAATGTCGGGCAGCTTGAGCTGATTGTTGCGCAGTTGCTCGACGGTTTCGGACAGGTGCTGGTCGATAAACATCACTTCGCCGGCGTTGATCGCCTTGCGCAGCGTGCTGTCCACCTGGAATGGCATGCGTCGCGACAGTACGCCGGCTTCGGTCAGTTGCTTGTCCAGGTCGTTGCCCAGGCTGGCGCCGGTCATCAGAGTGATTTTCAGCGGTGATGTCTTGGCGCGTTCGGCCAAGGCGTGCGGCACGGCCTTGGCTTCACCGGCGCGGGTGAAGCCGCTCATGCCGACGGTCATGCCGTCCTGGATCAGTGCAGCAGCGTCAGCCGCGCTCATGACCTTGTTCAACAACGAAGGCAAGCGGATACGATCACGGTACATGGATTGTTATCTCGGGCTACGGAAGCAAGATGCGCAGTCTAGTGATTTCAAAAAGTTTCGTCCCGCTACCATGGTCGAATGCCAGGCAGCGATTTAGAGCCTTTTGTCGGTTTTCTATCGGTAATAAAAAACCCCAGCCTACTAAAGGCCAGGGTTTTGGGTATTGCGCTGGCGCAGTGTTTATTCGACGGCCTTGACCATGTCTTCGATGACCTTCTTGGCGTCGCCGAAGACCATCATGGTCTTGTCCAGGTAGAACAGTTCGTTGTCCAGGCCGGCATAGCCGCTGGCCATAGAGCGCTTGTTGACGATGATGGTCTTGGCTTTGAACGCTTCGAGGATCGGCATGCCCGCAATGGGCGATTTGGGATCGTTCTTGGCTGCCGGGTTGACCACGTCGTTGGCGCCAAGTACCAGCACCACGTCGGCCTGGCCGAACTCGGAATTGATGTCTTCCATCTCGAACACCTGGTCGTAAGGCACTTCTGCCTCGGCCAGCAGCACGTTCATGTGGCCAGGCATGCGACCGGCAACCGGGTGGATCGCGTACTTCACGGTCACGCCGCGGTGAGTCAGCTTCTCGGTCAGCTCTTTCAGCGCATGTTGTGCCCGGGCTACCGCCAGGCCGTAGCCTGGGACGATGATCACGGTGTCGGCGTTGGTCAGCAGGAAGGTCGCATCGTCAGCCGAACCGGACTTCACCGGGCGCGCTTCTTTCGAACTGGCCGGGCCGGCGGCGTCTGCCGTATTGCCGAAACCGCCGAGCAGCACATTAAAGAAGGAGCGGTTCATCGCCTTGCACATGATGTACGAGAGGATCGCGCCGCTTGAACCCACCAGCGAGCCGGCGATGATCAGCATCGAGTTGTTCAGCGAGAAGCCGATACCCGCTGCTGCCCAGCCGGAGTAACTGTTGAGCATCGAGACGACCACCGGCATGTCGGCACCGCCAATCGGGATGATGATCAGCACGCCCAGCACGAATGCCAGGGCCAGCATCAATGCGAAGGCGCCGAGGTTGCCGGTGAACATGAAGGCCAGGCCCAGGCCCAGCGTCAACAGTCCCAGCACCAGGTTCAGCTTGTGCTGGCCGCTGAACTGTACCGGTGCGCCCTGGAACAGGCGGAACTTGTACTTGCCCGACAGCTTGCCGAAGGCGATGACCGAGCCGGAGAAGGTAATTGCACCGATGGCTGCACCGAGGAACAATTCCAGGCGGTTACCGGCGGGGATCGAATCCCCCAGGTGTTTCACGATGCCCAGGGATTGCGGCTCCACGACTGCGGCGATGGCAATAAACACCGCGGCCAGGCCGATCATGCTGTGCATGAACGCCACCAGCTCCGGCATCTTGGTCATTTCCACGCGCTTGGCCATGATCGAGCCCGCGGTGCCGCCGACCAGCAGGCCGACGATGACGTAGCCGATGCCAGCCGTTGCCAGCTCGGCGCCGAGCTTATAGATGAGGCCCACAGTCGTGAGCACCGCCAGTGCCATGCCGAGCATGCCGAACAGGTTGCCGCGCCGCGAAGTGGTTGGGTGTGACAAGCCCTTGAGGGCCTGGATAAAGCAGATCGACGCGACCAGGTAGAGCGTCGTAACCAGATTCATGCTCATTACTTCGGCGCCTCTTCTTTTACTTTCGGGGCTTTCTTCTTGAACATCTCAAGCATCCTGCGGGTAACCAGGAAGCCACCGAACACATTGACCGCAGCGAGGGCCACAGCCAGGGTGCCCATGGTCTTGCCCAGCGGCGTCACGGTGAGCGCGGCAGCCAGCATGGCGCCAACGATCACGATCGCCGAAATCGCGTTGGTCACGGCCATCAGCGGGGTATGCAAGGCCGGGGTGACGTTCCAGACCACGTGATAACCGACATAAATTGCCAGCACGAAGATGATCAGGTTGTAGATACCGGGGGAGATAAGCTCTTCCATCGTCTGAATCCCTGCTTAGGCGTTTTTGCGGATGACTTGGCCGTCGCGGCACATCAGGCACGCGGCGACGATGTCGTCTTCGAGGTTGATTTCAAACTGCCCTTCCTTGGTGAAGACCAGCTTCAGGAAGTCCAGCAGGTTACGTGCGTACAGCGCCGAGGCGTCGGCTGCGACGGCGCCTGCCAGGTTGGTCGGGCCGCAGATGGTCACGCCGTTTTCCACGACCACCTGGTCTGCCACAGTCAGCGGGCAGTTGCCGCCTTGGGCTGCGGCGAGGTCGATGACCACCGAGCCTGGCTTCATCTGTGCGACGGTCTCGGCGCTGAGCAGGGTCGGTGCCTTGCGGCCCGGGATCAGTGCGGTGGTGATGACGATGTCGGCTTGCTTGGCGCGCTCATGCACGGCCAGGGCCTGGCGCTGCATCCAGCTTGTTGGCATCGGGCGCGCGTAGCCGCCAACACCGACGGCGCACTCACGCTCTTCATCGGTTTCGTATGGCACGTCGACGAACTTGGCGCCCAGGGATTCGATCTGTTCCTTTACGGCCGGACGCACGTCGGACGCTTCGATGACCGCGCCCAGACGCTTCGCGGTAGCGATCGCCTGCAGTCCTGCTACGCCTGCGCCGAGAATCAGCACGCGGGCGGCTTTCACTGTGCCGGCGGCAGTCATCAGCATTGGCATAAAGCGAGGGTAGTGATGGGCGGCGAGCAACACGGCCTTGTAGCCGGCGATGTTGGCTTGGGAAGACAGCACATCCAGGCTCTGCGCGCGGGAGGTACGCGGCGCGGCCTCAAGGGCAAAGGCTGTGACGCCATGCTCGGCCAGCCGGGTGATGGTTTCGTTGCTGAACGGATTGAGCATGCCCACCAGCACGGCGCCACTTTTGATCAGCGTCAGTTCGCTGTCATTGGGGGCGACCACCTTGAGGATCAACTCGGCGCCGAATGCATCACTGGCGCTGCCAATGGTTGCGCCTGCCGCTTCATAGGCACTGTCGACGACACTGGCATTGACGCCTGCTCCGCTTTGCACAGTGACCTTGTGGCCCTGGCCGATCAGCTTCTTGATGGTTTCCGGGGTGGCAGCCACCCGCGTTTCACCGGTCTGGGTTTCGAGAGGAACACCAATGTGCACGTCAAATCTCCTGCATGATCTTTTTGCTTTGATTTTGTAAAAAGGCCAGTGCACCGCAAGAGGCACATCTGGGCGGCCGATCAGCACGATCCCGCTGAAACACAGCGGGGCGCGGCATTTTGCAGGCGAACTTTACGGCCTTCAAGAGATTATGACGGGTGACGAAAAATTAACTACAAGTCACCCTGTGACTGATTGTCGCAACGCTTGGTTATAAACCTTTAAAATACATACAGTTAAAGGGTTCCAGCTGATATCAGCGCTTTTTTCCATCGCCGATGTGAATGGCTGTGTATCGCCGGGACTTTATGGCTACAGGCCAATATAAACATGGCTTTAAGCCTTGTTTTTGGATGAAAGTTACGGTCTTCTAAATTGCGACATATATATACATATGTAGGTATTTGTATTGTTTGACTACAGGGTCAGCTTATTGATTTTATCCTTTAGATATTGGGGTTATAGCGTTGTGACTGATCAATCAGCCAGTCTCTGAATGCGTGGAGAGAGGCAGATTCGACTTTTCTCTCGGGAATCATCAGGTAGTAAGCCTTTGAGCTCGCCAATATCTGAGGGCTGGCGACCACCAGGTGCCCTTCGCTCAGTTCTCTCTGAATAAGGAACGGTGGGATCAGTGCAATGCCCATGTCGTGTATGGCTGCCTGGGACAACATGGAGAATAGCTCGTAACGCGGCCCTGTCATGTCGCGGGGTATGTCCAGCTGTTGCGCGTTGAACCACTGGCGCCAGGCGTAGGGTCGTGTGGTTTGCTGCAGAAGAGGCAGTTCGGCGATTTCCTGCGCGGTGAAGTGCGTGCGCTCGCCCAGCAAGCGAGGGCTGCACACCGGGAGTGGGTTTTCTCCCATCAGTTTGTGGGATTCGGTACCGGACCAGTCGGCATCGCCAAAGTAGATCGCGGCATCAAATTCGGTATCGGCGAACAGGAAAGGCCGTGTGCGGTTGGTGAGGTTGACGGTGACTTCGGGGTGTTGGCGCTGGAAGTCCTTGAGGCGCGGGATCAGCCATTGGGTGCCGAAGGTCGGGACCACCGCCAGTTCGATAACGTTGGTGCCCTGCTGGCCCATGACCGACAAGGTGTCGCGCTCGACCGCGTCCAGCTGTGTAGCCACCCGGCGGCTGTAGGAAAGCCCGGCTTCTGTCAGTTTTACGCCTCGGCGCGAGCGTCGAAACAGCTCGACACTCAAAAACTCCTCAAGGCTGGCGATCTGTCGGCAGATTGCGCCTTGGGTGATTGAAAGCTCCTGCGCAGCCTTGGTAAAGCTCTCGTGGCGGGCTGCTGCTTCAAAACTGACCAGGGCTGTCGTGCTGGGAATCTTTCTGCGCATGTACCGTAGCCTCACAAGTAAAGAGCATCTATAGCGCTTATGGATGTTACGGAGTGAGAAATTAGCACAAGGCTATGCAAAAACCTCGTTTGCCCTCTTCGCCTGCCCGGCCTAGGCTCCATGCACGACTTTTGATTTACTTCGCGAGGACTCACTCATGGGCGGTAAGGCAAGCTTCAACTGGATCGATCCACTGCTGCTGGATTCACAGCTCACCGAAGAAGAACGCATGGTGCGCGACAGTGCCGAGCAGTTCGCTCAGGACAAGCTGGCGCCGCGTGTGCTCGAAGCCTTCCGTCATGAAAAGACCGACCCTGCGATCTTCCGCGAGATGGGTGAGACCGGCCTGCTGGGGGCGATGATTCCAGAGCAGTACGGTGGCAGCGGCTTGAACTACGTCAGCTATGGCCTGATCGCACGTGAGGTCGAGCGTGTGGACTCTGGCTACCGTTCGATGATGAGTGTGCAGTCCTCGCTGGTGATGGTGCCTATCAATGAGTTCGGCACCGAAGCGCAAAAGCAGAAATACCTGCCGAAGCTGGCCTCTGGCGAATGGATTGGCTGCTTTGGTCTGACCGAGCCTAACCATGGTTCCGACCCGGGCGCGATGATTACTCGTGCGCGTAAGGTGGATGGCGGCTACAGCCTCACCGGCAGCAAGATGTGGATCACCAACAGCCCGATTGCCGATGTATTCGTGGTGTGGGGCAAGGACGATGCAGGCGACATCCGCGGCTTCGTTCTGGAAAAGGGGTGGAAAGGCCTGAGTGCTCCAGCGATTCACGGCAAGGTCGGGCTGCGCGCGTCGATCACCGGTGAGATCGTTATGGACAACGTGTTTGTGCCTGAAGAAAACATCTTCCCGGATGTGCGCGGCTTGAAAGGACCGTTCACTTGCCTTAACTCGGCGCGCTACGGGATCTCGTGGGGCGCGCTGGGTGCTGCGGAGTTCTGCTGGCATACCGCGCGCCAGTACACCCTTGATCGTCAGCAGTTCGGGCGACCTTTGGCAGCTACCCAGTTGATCCAGAAGAAGCTGGCAGATATGCAGACTGAGATCACCCTCGCCCTGCAAGGTTGCCTTCGGTTGGGCCGTATGAAGGATGAAGGCACTGCGGCTGTGGAAATCACCTCCATCATGAAGCGCAACTCGTGTGGCAAGTCCCTCGACATTGCCCGGATGGCTCGGGACATGCTCGGTGGTAACGGCATCTCCGATGAGTTCGGTATTGCCCGCCACCTGGTCAACCTTGAGGTGGTGAATACCTATGAGGGTACTCACGACGTGCATGCGTTGATCCTGGGGCGCGCGCAAACCGGTATTCAGGCGTTCTATTAATAGGAGAGCGACCATGGGCGCGCTATCGCACCTGCGGGTACTGGATTTGTCGCGAGTGCTGGCGGGCCCTTGGGCCGGGCAGATACTGGCGGACCTTGGCGCTGAAGTGATCAAGGTCGAGCGGCCCGGCAACGGCGACGACACGCGTGCCTGGGGGCCGCCTTTCCTCAAGGATGCCTATGGGGAGAACACCACTGAGGCGGCGTATTACCTGTCGGCCAATCGCAACAAGGAATCGGTGACCATCGACTTCACGCGGCCGGAGGGTCAGAAGCTGGTGCGTGACCTGGCGGCGAAGTCCGACATTCTGATCGAGAATTTCAAGGTGGGAGGCTTGGCGGCTTATGGGCTGGACTATGAGTCGCTCAAGGAGATCAATCCGGAGTTGATCTACTGCTCGATTACCGGGTTTGGCCAGACGGGCCCTTATGCGACGCGGGCGGGCTACGACTTCATGATTCAGGGGCTAGGCGGGCTGATGAGTCTGACTGGCCGCCCGGAGGGTGAGGACGGCGCCGGGCCGGTCAAGGTGGGTGTAGCGCTGACGGATATCCTTACGGGGCTCTATTCGACGGTTGCGATTCTGGCTGCCATGGCTCATCGAGACCATGACGGCGGCGGTCAGCATATCGATATGGCGCTGCTGGATGTACAGGTGGCTTGTCTGGCCAATCAGGCGATGAACTACCTGACGACGGGTGTCTCTCCCAAGCGTCTGGGTAACGCTCATCCGAATATCGTGCCATATCAGGATTTTCCTACGGCGGATGGCGACTTCATCCTTACTGTGGGTAACGACGGGCAGTTCCGCAAGTTTGCAGAGGTGGCCGGGCAACCGCAGTGGGCAGATGATCCTCGGTTTGCCACTAATAAGCTGCGAGTGGCCAATAGGGCGGCGCTGATCCCGTTGATTCGCCAAGCGACTGTATTCAAGACAACTGCTGAATGGGTCGCTCAGTTGGAGCGGGTGGGCGTGCCTTGCGGGCCGATCAATGATTTGGCGCAGGTGTTTGCCGATCCGCAGGTGAAGGCGCGCGGCTTAGCAATGGAGTTGCCTCATGCGCTGGCGGGAATGGTGCCCCAGGTGGCCAGCCCTATGCGCCTGTCCAAGACGCCCGTTGAATACCGTAGTGCGCCGCCCCTATTGGGTGAGCATACCCATCAGGTGCTACAGCAGGTGCTGGGTTTGACGCCGGCGAGTGTGTCGGCACTTAGGGACGCTGGAGTTATCTGAAGACTCTCTTCTATATAGAGGGCTGTTTAGGCTCTCTATATAGGAGGGGGTTGGTCGAATTTTAGTCAGAAGTGCCTATTTGATAGAAATCCTAAATTAAGGGTTGACGGCAGATTCTGGAAGTCTATAATTCGCCCCACTTCCGGCGCAGTCGAAACGGAAAACTCCTTGGTAAACAAAGAGTTATGTAGGTTTCGACAGCGAGCTGCTTCAGATCATCGAAGCCCAGAAGGAGTTAATAAGGCAGTGTTGTTTAGCCCTATTAACGGTTCGATCTTCTCGGTCGAAAGCGGAGAAAAAGAGGTGTTGACAGCAGCGTGTAACGCTGTAGAATTCGCCTCCCGCTAACGAGAGATCGGAAGCGCAAGTGGTTGAAGTTACAAAGGAAACTTTGAAA